>JAJFMS010000337.1 GCA_020696885.1 Armatimonadota bacterium
CGGGAAGAGACCGCAAAGAAGCTGCTCACGTGGTAGCCGAAGGAGCCGTAGTAGGGATGCTCCATCACCGCCATGAGCTGGACGGTGTTGTAGCCGAGCTCCTGGATCCGAGGGAGGACCGTGGCGGTGAACTCCCGGAACGTGCCGACCCGGGCCTCTTCCTGCGCCATGCCGGCGTGGGTCTCGTAGATGCGCAGGGCGGATTCCAGGGGCGGGGCCTCATGCCGGAACCGGTAGGGCTCGGTCGGCAGCCAGAGCTGGGCGGTGAAGTCCGTGCCGCCTTCCTCCTGGATCACCCGGCGGGCGTAGGCCGGCAGGCGGTCCAGCCTGGTGCCGCCCGCAACCACATGGGCCTTCAGCCGGCTGCCGTGAGTCAGGCGTTCCGCGTAGTAGGCGTCGGGGAGAAAGAGGCTCCAGACACCGTCGGCGCCGCGGGTGAGGGGATGGGTGGTCCGGCTCCAGTCGTTGAAGTCGCCGGTCAGGAACAGGCCTTCGGCGCCCGGTGCCCACTCGCGGTACCAGACACCGGCCTGGCCCGCGGACTCCCCGCGATTGAAGCCAAAGAACTGATGCCCCTGGCTGATCGGGCCGAGCAGCCCGCCGGAGCTCTCGATCCGCGCCAGGGACTTGCGGTAGTGGTCGATCCGGTACTGCAGCGCCTCGCGGTGGGACTCCAGCCAGGGGTCGTTCTGGATCAGGCCGATCGGTTCGGGTTCGGTTGCTGCTGGGGACACGTCGCCGGGCATTCCGGGTTCCATCAACATCAGGTCGCCTCTCGCACCGGGGTTCGGGGGAAGCCGCTCTCGTAGGCCGGGCGCCCGCCGGATCGGGCGCCGCGATGGCTACGCTAGTACGGGCAGCAACGCCGCTGGCCGCTCGACGGCTTCTCCGATGAAGCCCCACTGGGCGGCCCGCGTGGTTTGCACGCGTACCGTCCGGCCCACCAGCCCCGGGTGGCCGGGCAGGTGGCACGTCTTGTTCTCGCGCGTGTAGCCGGTGAAGAGGCCTACGCCTTCCGGGCTGGGACCTTCCACCAGGACCTCCACCACCTCACCCAGGCGCTCCTGGTTCTTCTCCAGGCTGATCCGGTTCTGCAGCGCGATGAGCCGGTTCAACCGCTCGATCTTCTCCGCCTGGGATATTTCACCATCCCACCCATAGGCCGGCGTGCCGGGCCGCGGGCTGTAGGCGAACGTGTAGGCGCCGTCGAAGCGGACCTCTTCCACTAGAGACAGCGTCTCCTGGAACTGCTCCTCCGTCTCGCCGGGGAACCCGACGATGACGTCGGTGGTGAGGGCGCAGCCGGGCATTACCTCACGGACGCGGGCCACTCGCTCCAGGTAGCGCTCGCGGGTGTACCGCCGCGCCATCCGCTTCAGCATCTGGCTGCTGCCGCTCTGCATCGGCAGGTGGATCCACTCGCAGGCCTTCGGGCAGCGCGCCACCGCATCGATTAGCTCGTCGTGCATCAGCATCGGGTGGGGGCTGGTAAACCGGATTCGCTCGATGCCGTCCACGTCGTTGATCAGCCAGATCAGGTCTGCCAGCGAGTAGACGCGGTCCCCTTCCCCGCCGTCCGCATGGTAGTACGCCTTGTAGGCGTCTACGGTCTGCCCCAGCACCATCACTTCTTTCGTGCCGGACTGGGCCAGCGCGCGGATCTCGCCCAGCACGTCCGCCACCGGGCGGCTCCGCTCCGGGCCGCGGGTGGTAGGAACGATGCAGTAGGTGCAGGCAAAGTCGCAGCCCAGGATGATCGGCACGAACGCCTTGAGCTTGCCCCGGGCGGGGGCCAGGCCCTCCGGGACCAGGTCCACCAGGTCCCGGGTCATGTGCGGATCCGGCGTCATCCAGGAAGGCGTGCCGCGCTTCGGCATGTCCAGCGCCACCAGGCGCTTGCCGGTGCGACGGACCTCGTCCACCAGGTCGGACACGCGGTCTACGTTGGCGGTGCCGATCACCAGGTCCACGTACGGTGCCTGCTTGAGGATGTTCTCGCCTTCGCGCTGGGCCTGGCAGCCGCAGACGCCCAGCACCAGGTTGGGATTCAGCCGCTTCAGCTTCCGCAGGTCCCCCAGGCGGCTGTACACCTTCACCTCGGGCTTCTCCCGCACGGAGCAGGTGTTCAGCAGCACCAGGTCCGCCTCTTCCGGAGTCCCGACCGCTTCTCCGCCGGCTCGCTCCAGGAGCGCCGTCATGCGGTCCGTGTCGGCCACGTTCATCTGGCAGCCGTAGGTCTGGATGTAGAACTTGCTCATGGGTAACGCCCCGAGCGCGGATGCAAGGTGCTGGTGGCAGGGGGCCGCGCGGCAACGAATGTTCGATTATAAGAGCCGTGCGAATGGGCGGTCAAGGAACCAGCCGTGGCGCGAGCCCGCTTTTGGAGCCCGGTCGGGAGGTTTAGGCGGGACCGTGCGTGTTTATAACTGTTGTTTATCCGGATATAATTGTCACTAAGCGGACGTGCTGGGTGTCATAGTACTAGAGCCGATCTCGGGAGGCGCGCTTTGTCGCGCCCGGGTGATCGATGCTCGCGCGGCTGATCTGGGGCCAGCACAGGCAGGCGGATAGGGGGAAGATGCAAACCGATTTTACTGCGGACGTAAGCCCGTTGATGCGGTATCGCCGCCACATCGAAGGGACGGACTTCTCGTTGGAAGCGAACACGGAGTCGGTACCGGAAGCCGGACACTTCTACCTGCTGCGACGCGGCGCCGTGGAGCTTGTCAGCGACCAGTTTCCGGAAGCGATGCAGGCTTACCAGGATCTTTGCCGGAAACACTGGCAAGACCAACTCGAGTCGACCGATCCGAACCGCCGGATGGCGAGTGCCTGGGGCCTGGTGGGGCTGGAGCCGGACCACGCGGGCGCCATGGACGTGATCCGCAACGACGGCACGGACGACGATCGGAAGCGCCTGGAGCAGGTGCGGCGCCGGAAGCGCTTCGCCAAGCGGAAGCCGGGCCGACCCGCCCGCGCCTGATCGTGGCTGCTCGATAACAGAATCATAGGAACGGGCCGGATCCGATCTTGGATCCGGCCCGTTCTTCTGTGCGTCGTTTTCGGGGCACCCGCGGGAGAGCACGTACCGGTCCGAGATCCTTCCCATTGGTCAGGATGACCTGATTCGCGGGTACGTGCTGCGGGGAGGGAACGTGCAGACCAAACGCGCGGTGCTGCGTAGGGGCACTCGCCGTGGTTGCCCTCGCCCGGCCGTCCTCCCGGCGTGGGCAGAGCCGGAACCACCGCTCGGAGGCGGTACGGCGTTGCGCGCGCTCGCACCGTCGTCGTTTACAGGGCAACCACGGCAACCACGGCGGCCACGGTGGCCACGGCGGATGCCCCTACTGCTCGTTTTGCCCTCGCGCTTACCTAGATTTCACGAGGGTTGTAGATAAGCCCCGACGCACGGGAGAGGCGTTCCGAGCCCGGTAGGAGATGTTTCGCAGGCGACACGTACGCCGCACGGGGGCGGGTACCGTCTCAACATGACCGCTTGGCGATTTCGGGACTTTACCACGGGGTGCCGTTCCGCCGCTCACGATTTCCTAACCTTCGTGGCGTCTCAAGCGTGGAGCGCCTCCCCGGCGCGGACGACCGTGCGACTGGAGGAGGCGACGACGATGAGAACATTCCGCTGCTGGCTGCTTGCGGCTGCCCTGGTTACGGCCGGCGTGGCTGCGAGGGCTGAAGACTGGACCGGCTTCCGCGGGAGCAAAGGGCTGGGCACCAGCGCCGACGCGCGCGTTCCCGGCGTCTGGAGCGACACCCAGAACCTCAAGTGGAAGGCCGCCCTCCCCGGCCCGGGCGCTTCCAGCCCGATCGTGGTCGGTGATCGGGTGTTCCTGACCTGCTACTCCGGCTACGGGGTGGACCGCTCCGACACCGGGGGGCCGGAGAACCTGAAGCGGCTGCTCCTCTGCATCGGTCGCGCCGATGGCAAGCTCCGGTGGACCAAATCGGTGGCCGCCGTGCAGCCGGAGGACCCCTACACCGGCTACCTCACCGAGCACGGCTACGCCAGCAGCACGCCGGTGACCGACGGTGAGCGCGTCTACGCCTTCTTCGGCAAGAGCGGCGTCTTCGCGTTCGACCTGGAGGGCAACCAGGTCTGGCACACTCCGGTGGGCACATCTTCCAGCAACCGCCGTTGGGGCTCCGCGTCCAGCCCGGTGCTCTATAAAGACCTCCTCATCGTGAACGCCTCCGATGAGAGCCGCTCCCTTCGCGCGCTGGACCGCAAGACCGGCAAAGAGATGTGGAAGGCCGAAGGCGACTCGATGGAGCTGGCCTACGGCACGCCCACGCTGGTGCAGGTCCCGAACGGCCGCGTCGAGCTGGCGCTGGGCGTGCCGGGCGAGATCTGGGGCTTCAATCCGGACACCGGAAAGCTGGCCTGGTTCGCCACCATCCCGATGGGCGGCAACATCTGCCCCACCCTCTCGGCGGCCGAAGGCGTGGTGTATGTGACGGGCGGCTTCCCCACCGGTGGTTGTGTGGCGGTGCGAGCCGGCGGCAAGGGAGACGTCTCCGAGACGCACGTGCTGTGGTCCAGCCGGTACACCTCGTATGTCCCCACGCCGGTCGTTCACCAGGGGCACCTTTACTGGGTGGATGAGAAAGGCACCGCGCACTGCCTCCGCGCCGACACCGGCCGCGTGGTCTACCAGGAGCGCCTCAATGCCGGCGACGGCGCCGCCCGCCCCAAGCTCTACGCTTCGCCGATCATCGTCGGGGACCGGCTGATTGCGGTGAGCCGGCAGCACGGTGCGTTTGTCCTGGCGGCCAAGCCCGCGTTCCAACAGGTGTCTCAGAACCGGTTCGCCGCCGACGACAGCGTCTTCAACGGTACCCCCGCCGTCAGCGACGGCCAGCTCTTCCTCCGCTCCAACCGGTTCCTCTACTGCGTCGAGGGAACACCGTAGGAGTTGGGAGTGGGTGTTGGGTGTTGGGTGTTGGGGTTCAGGGGGCGCCGCTATCAATCGGGGTTTTCGAGGATCCACTTCTCCAGGGCGGCGTTCTCCTCGGCGAGGACGTCGCCGTTGACGAGGCCGCGGCGGAGGCCTTCGAAGACCGCGCGGTTGCGGGGGCTGAACATGCTGCCGGGCTCTTCCTCGCGCTCCACACAGAGCTTCATGTAGAGGCTGTGGAGCCGGTTCTGGGCGCCGCGCCGGGAGAGGTAGCGGCGGCGGGCGACACCG
>JAJFMS010001189.1:0-1352 GCA_020696885.1 Armatimonadota bacterium
AGCGGATCTCCACACCGAACGGCACCACCAGCGCGGCGCAGGCGATCTGCACGATGATCTGTTTCCCGGCGGAGAGCTCCCACCGGTCGTCGATGGCGCCGACGATGCTGAGGATGCAGCCGGCGAGGATCAGCCCCGCGCCCTGCTTCCAGGTCTGCTCCATGATCGGCCGGTGGAAGATGTACTGCACCAGCAGCGCACCGCCCACCAGCGCCAGCACGAACGCGGCGAAAATGGCCAGGCCGCCCCAGCGGGGGACCGGCTCCCGGTGGACGTCCCGGGACCGTGGCGCGTGGGCGGCCCCACATTGGAGTGCCAGTGCGCGGACCCGCGGGGTGAACAGCCAGGCCAACCAGCCGGCGATCCCCGCGCCTATTGCGGCCGCACCGAGGTAAAAGGATGGATCTCGCATCTCACACTATTATCGGCTGATAGTACCGGCTGCGGGCAGCCGGTACTCGGGCATCAACAGTCTCAGCGTCGGTTGTAGTCTTCGCAGATCGTTGCGTGCGGCCGGCTGCGGCGCTGGCAGTAACGCGCGTCGTTGTATTTGCAGGTGGCGCACAGGTAGGTGCTCACCCCCAACCGGCGCAGCACGCGGCGCCAACCGTCTTGAAAGCGGATGCGCAGGTTCATCGATCGACGTGCCTGGCCGCTGCCGGTGCGGCTACACCGAGAAGCGGATGTTCATGATGTCGCCGTCCTGGACCACGTAATGCTTCGGCTCCAGCCGGTAGAGCCCCTGCGCCTTGGCCGCTTTCTCTCCACCCGCCTGGGTCAGCGACTCGAAAGGGATCACTTCCGCGCGGATAAAGCCGCGTGCCAGGTCCGAGTGGATCTTGCCCGCGGAGGTCACCGCGCTGTCGCCCTTCCGGATCGTCCAGGCCCGCACCTCGTCCTCGCCCGCCGTCAGGAAGCTGATCAGCCCGAGCAATTCATAAACGGTGCGCACCAGCCGGTCGCGCCCGCTCTCTTCCAACCCCATCGCTTCCAGGAAGGTCCCTTCTTCCTCGGGTCCCAACTGCGCGATCTCCAGCTCCACCGAGCCGGCGATCTCCAGCAGCGGCGTGGCGGCGCGCTCCGCCCACTGCTTCAGCGGCGCCAGGAGCGGCAGGTCCGACTGCAGATCGTCTTCCCCCACGTTCGCCACGATCACCAGCGGCTTGCGGGAGACGAACTCCAGGTGGCGGATTGCCTCTTCCTCGCTGGCGTTCAGCGCGAGCGAGGAGAGTGGAAGCTCCTTCTCCAGGTGCTCCTGGATCTTGTGGATCACCTCTTTTTCGATCCCGCTCTGGGCGCTCTTCGGCTTGGAGCGGTCCTGCTTCTCCATCCGCTCCAGCCGCTTCTCCACC
>JAJFMS010001189.1:1360-2863 GCA_020696885.1 Armatimonadota bacterium
TTCTCCACCAGGTCCAGGTCCGCCAGGATCAGCTCGGCTTCCAGGTTGCGGAAGTCTCGCTGCGGGTCCAGGCCGCCGTCGGGCTCGGTGACCGCGGAGTTCCGGAACGCCCGGACCACCACCACCAGCGCGTCCGACTGCCGGATCTCCTGGAGGAACTGCGCGCCGAACCGGCTGCCCGTAGTACTGGTTCCACCACCATCTACGAATTCGATGGCGGCCCGCGTTACCTTACGCGGCTGATACATCGCGGCGAGGGCGTCGATGCGGCGATCCGGCACCTCCACCACGGCGATGCTGTTCTCACCGCCGTACGATCCCACCCCTACCTTCACCGGTTGCCGCGTCAACGCGCCGAAGAGCGTGGTCTTGCCAACCTGTTCGAGTCCTACAATCGCTACCTTCATAGTGTCTGTCCGCTGCCGGGAAGTTCGATGGCCGTGGGGCTCGGCGCAAAAAGCCCCGGCTCGGTGAGCCGGGGCTGCGAAGGGTCGGCGGATAGCCGGTCCCGTGCCGTCGTTCCAAGCTCGCGGTCTAGGATACTACGCGCCGGAGTTCTCTACAATTCCCAGCGTCAGACCGGGCATCGGCGGGAGGTAGGTCCGCCACACCTCATTCTTCTGACCGGCCACGTACTTGGCCAGGCTGATGTAGGGCACGAAGCGCGGCCGCCGCGGCTCACGGCGCAGCCGCATGCCGCTGTTCCGCAGCTCCTTGTCGCCCTTCTTGGAGTTGCAGCGCCGGCAGCAGGTCACCAGGTTCTCCCACGTGGCCGGTCCACCCATGCGCTTCGGCACCACGTGGTCGATGGTGAGGTCTCGCCCGGAGAGCCCGCAGTACTGGCACTGGTAGTCGTCCCGCGCGAAGATGCTCCGGCGAGACAGCCGGAGCTGCGGCAGCGGTCGGCGCACGTGCTGCCGCAGCTTGAGAACGGAGGGCGAGGTCCAATCCCCGCCGTACGTGTGGATGGCCCGGGAGCTGCTGTGGAGCACCTCTGCCTTGCCCAGGTGGATCAACGCGATCGCCCGGCGCATGTTGCACACGTTCAGCGGCTCGTAGTCGCTGTTTAGGATTAATACCTCTCCGTCCATAGCTGCATCCTGTCTCCCGGGTAGCAAAAAGCCCGCTCGGCCAACAAGGGCCAGGCGGGCTTGAAACGTTACACACGCTCTACTAGACAGCAGCCTATGCAGTCGTCTAGTAGCTCTATCAAGCCCTCGCCCGGACACGGCGTCCGGCGACCCCGCGTATCCACGCGCGGCCAGCCTTTGCTACTCCGATGGAGTTGTGTCGGGTGCGAAACTCTGCTAAACATCTGGGAAACCATTAGAGCCACGCCCCAGATAGTGAGGAGCGGCTGCTATCTTGTCGATTGTAGCGAAGCGACCGCGGCGGCGTCAAGCGCTCTGACGAGATTATGCAGGAAGGTCCTCCCTGCATCCTCCACCGCGCGTCCCCCCGGAACCAAACGGCCGGTCGGACCGATAGGAGAGCACCTCGCCG
>JAJFMS010000338.1 GCA_020696885.1 Armatimonadota bacterium
AGCGGCTCTTTCAGGTCGTGGGAGGCGATGTACGCAAACCAGTCCAGCTCGCTATTGCTGCGGACCAGCTTCTCGTTCACCACCTCGAGCTGCGCCTTCGCCTCGGCTTCCGCCTGGTGGTAGAGGATATCCTGGAGCGCGTTCCGGAGCGCTTCCGCGGTCTGGACTTCCGCCTCGTGCCAGGGCGCCGAGGTCAGCCGCACGGTCTGCTTCCAGAGCTCGAACGAGCGCCGGGGGTGCAGCCGCAGCCCGCCGTCCTCTACCGTGGCGGCCTTGTGCGGATCGCCCGCCCAGTTCACGGTGCGGACGACTTCCGGTCGCAGCCACACCACGCGGCTGCCGGTGGTTAGAGTTACGGAGAGCAGCCCGCTGCCCACGTCGCGGAACCGCTCGGCTTCGGGATAGGCGGCGGGGAGCGAGTCCGTGGCGTAGGTCTCGCGCCCTTTCTCCTGTTCCAGCCATGCCAGCAGTCGCCGCACCGCCTCCTCGTCCGGAACCTCGCCGTAGGTGACCACCTGTCCATCCAGGTACAGCACCGCGCCGCCAGCGTCCAGCAGGGCGGGCAGGTCGGGACCCGGCACTCCCAGGCCTTCCTCCAGTCGCTTCGCACCCGCCACGTGGCCGAGCACCTCCCCAAGCCGTCTGGAGAGCTCCAGCCGCCGCTGGTACTCTGCGTGCTCTTCTTTCAGCGACAACTGGAGCGACAGCGTCTGCCCCAGGAACTCACACGCGATGCGCACCACGTACGGAATGTGCCGCGCCGTGCGGTGATGGCAGGCGATGAGGCCCCAGAGCTGCCCCTGCCGCATCAGGGAGATCGACATGGAGGCTCCCACCTCCATGTTCTTCAGGTACTGGATGTGCACCGGCGAGACGCTGCGAAGCACCGAAAACGTGAGGTCGGTGGGCGCGCCGGTGAGGGGGTTCAGCTCCGGTAGGAGGGGCGCGGGCGTGTCCGCCACGTCGGTGATCAGGCGCAGGCGATTCACCGTATAGAGGCGCCGCGCCTGTTCCGGGATGTCGGACGCGGGGTAGTGCAGCCCCAGCCAGGTCTCCAGGTCGTCCGGCTTCGCTTCGGCGATGACGGTGCCGTTCCAGTTGGCGTCGAACGCGTACACCATCACGCGGTCCAGCCCGGTGATCCGCCGGACCTCCTCCGCGGCCACCTCACACAGCTCGCCGATCGACGCGGCGCTCTGGAGCCGGGAGACGGAGCCGCGCACCAGGTGGTAGAAGCCCTGAAACGACGGCCCGCGGTCGGCGGACGGCTCCAGCTCCAGGATCAGCAGGCCGCCGCTCCGGTGCAGGATCGCATCGAACGTCCGCGCGGCGGCGCCGCTGCCCACCGTCAGCGTCAGCGGGTTGACGTCCGACAGGTCCGCACGGGTGAGGTGCGCGCACAGCAGCTCCAGTTGGTCCGGGCTGAGCAGCTCCCCCAGCATGGTGCCCAGGAGGCGCTCCGCGGGCTGCCCGAGGAACGGCTCCGTGTTGGCTGAGAGCTGCCGGATGCGCAGCGAGGGCTCTTCCAGCGCCAGAAGGACGCCGTGACTCTGGATCCGACCGGGAATATGGATCGGCTCCCGGGCGCACTCCCGAGTCGCTACCCGCTCCGCCGTCACGGACTGCTCGCTCATCCTCGACCTCGCGCCTCCGCTAACCACCGCTCCAGGGTCGCAAACGTTTCCTGGGCTGCTCGGACCGCACTCCGCGCTTCGTCCGCGCCCTCCACGTGCCGCCGCGCGAACTCCCCGAACGCCCGCCAGCGCCGCCCGACCTCTTCCCCGTAGGCCAGGAAGAACGCGCAGCCATAGGACCGATCCAGTCCCAGCAGCGGCGCCGCATGGCGAGCCACCAGCTGCCCGCCCAGCGTGGCCCCTTCCAGCACGTAGAGGCATCCCAGCACCGCAGGGAGCCCGCCCAGCGCCGGCAGCTCCGTACACCGGGGCAGCGCCCGAACCTCGGGTTCGCCCAGACCCAGCGCCAGCAGGTCTCTCTCCAGCAGCCCCGCCTTCCGCCGCTCGTCAAAATCGAACCCCAGCGCCCGCCAGGGAACAGCGCCACCCAGGTTGGCCTCCAGGGGACTGTAATAACCGAGAAACCCGCCCAGCAAAACCTGATATTCACCCCGGCCGAGGTCCGGACGCAGCACGTTCAGGCGCCTCTCCAGCGCGTCATGCTGCGGACGCGTGGCTTCGCGGAGTTGGAGGAGAAGATCCATGGTTCAGGTGTTCAGGTGTTCAGGTGTTCAGGTGTTCAGGTGTTCAGGTGTTCAGGTGTTGGGAGATTGGCTCGTTTACGGAAGAACCGTCATGGCGAGGGAGCGTGTTTTGCTCCCGTGGCCATCCCGAGCGCCACGGATCCTGCCAGGTGTCGAAGCAACATCCGTTCGTACCTCGAAGCTCGTCACTCGCACTTCCTGAGGGATTCTACTACGCCTTTCGGCTCCTTCTCGCTCATACCCAAAGCAGCACCTAAATCGACCGCTTGTAGGAGAAGCGCAATGGAGAGGGAGGCGGGCGCGGAGTTGGGGGGCGGGGTCCGGATCGCTTACCTGGCTGACCATCCGGAGCTGTTGCCGGTGCTGCTGGACTGGTTCCGGGCGGAATGGCCGGACTATTACGGCAGCCGCACAGTGGAGGACGTGTTGGACGAGCTACGCGCTGGCATGCACCGGGACTGCCTGCCGCTGCGCCTGGTCGCGTTCGCCGGAGCGGAGCCGGCGGGTACGGTCATCCTCCGCGAGCACCCGCTCGACGCGCGACCGAACCTCCGCCCCGGGCTGGGCGGCCTCTACGTGGCGCCCGGCTGGCGGCGCCAGGGTATCGGCGCCACGCTCGTATCCTCCTGTATGGGGACAGCGCACGCCCTGGGCCATACGGAGCTATTCGCCGCCACCGGTACTGCCCGCGCTTTGCTGGAGCGGTTGGGCTGGGAACGCACGGAGGAGTTGGTAGCTCACGGACAGGAGGTGACGCTCTACCGGCGAGGTCTTGGAGGGAAGTAGAGGACTGAGGAGATGGGGGAACGAGTGGTGAGCTCGGTGCTTCCGGGGGCTTGGCAGTGGAGCGCGAGAATACGACGCTCGGCGCCTCCCCACGCCATCGCCCGATTGGCTGGCGGGGCCTGCTGGTTTCGACGGTGCGCGATGGACTGGACGTCCGAGATGAGAAACGCGGGTCGGTTGGAAAGCGGACGCTACGTCGGCGGCACGCCGCCGACGTAGCATCGATCACCTCACTGCAGCTCGCACCCGGTGCACAAACTAGCAGAACTTGTTGCCTACGAGTGCACCATTCAGCAGATCCTGATTCCGCACTCGTTCAACTTACTCGATCTCGACGTAGGGGGGAAGGAACCGCGCGGACCAGTTGGACCAGGTCGGCAACTCGCTCGTAGCCAGGCCCTGTGGATTTGTGGGTAGCGTCGGGCTAGTCCCGGTCGTTAACTTCCAATTGCCGTTCATTCGGCTTGCCCGAACAGCGTAGGCCCACTCGAGCTTTCCGATTGGCACCCAGATGGTACGCATCCCGTAGACTGCCGATGGCTTGAACATCGCCCAACTCTTGAAGCCCGCGTTGATCTGGAGGTGCATGACTTCTGACCTCCCGCTGATCGTGGTGCCCGGGCTGTTGTCGAGGAAGCATCGCCCATCCTGCACAGGTTTGTCGAGCGGATTCAACGGAGCCCTGGTGTTCAGTACCCAGCTACCACCTGAGTCATAGCTGACGATATTGGCACCATCCCTTCGTTTCTGTCCCCGCATCCAGAAATTGACCGTCTCGAAGTAGTTCAGAACGCCATTGCAGCCCTCAGGCGCCACGCGCGTGTCGATGACGATCCCGGTAGGGCCTGAATAGGGGTTTCCCACACCGATCCAGCGGCGCGCCGCGTTGCTGTTGTCGGCCTGGACCGGTTCCATCCGCGCGTCCATCGAGAGCACTTGCGGGGCCTTTACCAGCATGCTTCCACTGGCAGTCTTGGACCTTTGCCCTACCGTCGCAGTAAGTTGGATCGGCTTCGATCCACCCTGCAACCAGAAGAACACCACGTCTTTGAGGTTCAGGTCACTCTCTGGCAAAAGAGTGATCGTGGGTTTCTCGACGCCTAATTCGTAGTTCTTCAGAAGATGCGACCTGGAGGCGATAGTCCACGTCCAGGTTACCGGCATACTCGCCGGCGGTGTGGGCACCACCTGGCCTGATAACTTGACCTCCCTGCCAACAACGGTAACTGTCTCACGGCCGGCGAAGTCGGCGTTACCATTCGCTGCGTCCACCATTTTGAGTAACATGATGGTGAACGACCGTCTCGCACTTTGATTGGATGTTTGTTGAATACCGGCTGGACCAAAACCATCGGTTGTGACGATCTCGGCGGCGACTTCCTCGGCGTCCCAGTAGTTCGACGCTGTTGACCGCGCGGTAGCGTTTGCCGTGGCGATGCCGCTGCCATTCGTCAACACCTCCGGGGTGGTAAATCGCAGCGCCTGATCAGCACTGGTGCTGAACCGCACGCGAACGTTCGCCTCAGGTATGCCGTTTTTCTTGACGGTCGCTGTTACCTGCAGCGAGTCACCAGTCCAGACCGGGCTTGGCAAGTTCACCGTAATGTTACGGATGCTCCCTATGATCTCGACAGTATACGTTTGCGAGTCCGATTTCTGGGGATTAGAACTATCAGAGACACTGACCGTAAAGTTATAGGTCCCAGCTAGCGTCGGTCTCCCGCTCAGCCGGGTGTAGTTCGCGGTTGATGCTTGCAGACTTAATCCTGGAGGCACATTTCCGGTTGCCGACCAGTTGTAGGGCCCAACGCCTCCTGCGGCTTCGATGGCGTGGGAATAGTCCTGGCTCACCGCTCCGTTAGACAGCCACTCGGTCTCTATCGCCAGGCTTCCATCCGATACGTAAATCGTGAAGGTTTCTGTGTCCACCTGGGTAGGCGAGGAACTGTCGTATACAGAGACCGTGAACGTGTACGTGCCTGCGAGTGTAGGATAACCGGTAATAGTCGCCTGGCCGCCATCTGATGTGAAGTTGAGTCCGGGCGGAAAGTTACCGGACTTCGACCAAGCATATGCGGGGAGACCACCGTACCCACTGATGTAGTCGTAATACTGTTGACCGACTCGACCTAGAGCCAACGGCTTCGTCTCGATGCTCAAAGGAGGCGCGTCGACATTGATCGAGAATTCC
>JAJFMS010000339.1 GCA_020696885.1 Armatimonadota bacterium
CCGTGATTTGGGGCACAGAGTAGCACGTAGGGAGTATTTTAAGGATCCGCTCCCGCTTTACAACCGCATTCTTGTACGCTGAGCGTGCGAGAATCAGCCACTTCATCCCTTCCGGCACCGGTCGGAACGTGCAACGCTATTCTCGGGTCTTTACCTCGGACCGCGAGATCGGCAGTACGCGGCCGGGGGTGAGTGGATGAGTCTTGCCAGATCGGTAACCACGGCGAAATCGGGCAACCGCCTGCTGCCGGAAGTTCCGAAAGCGCAGCGCCGCAGCGGGTTAAGCGCCGCGGAGGCGTTCCGGATCGCGCTGCAGGGGCTTGGCGCCAACAAGCTACGCGCGTTCCTGACTATGCTCGGCATCATCATCGGCGTGGCCTCCGTTATTGTAATGGTCGCGCTGGGACAAGGTGTAGCACAGGCTACACAGCAGTCCATTCAGAAGCTGGGCACCAACGTCCTCACGGTGATGCCGAACCGCCAGATGCGTGGAGGCGTAAGCCAGGGTCTCGGCTCCGCACAGAGCCTGAAACTGGAGGACCTCGAGGCGGTGCTGCGGGAGAGCCCTTCCGTACGGTCTATCTCCGCGGAGTACGGCAGCAGCGGGCAGGTGAAGTACGAGAACCAGAACACCCGGACCAACATCCAGGGTGCTCTGCCGGAGTACTTCGGCATCCGCAACCTCCCGATCTCGCGGGGGCGCGCCTTCACCAAAGATGAAGTCCGGCGTAAAGCCCGCGTGGCGGTGCTGGGAGATAGCGTGCGCGAGACGCTCTTCGGCGGCATCAGCCCGCTGGGTAAGTTCGTGAAGGTGAACGGGCAGAGCTTCCAGGTGGTGGGCGTCGTCGCTCGCCGGGGAGCCGGCGGGTTCCGCAGCCCGGACGATCAGATCACCATCCCGGTTACCACGGCGATGCGGCGAGTCTTCGGGGTGGACTACCTGAGCAGCATGACCATCCAGGCCGTGACGGCCGGCCAGATGGGAGACGCCCAGGAAGAAGTGATGCGCGCCCTGGCCAAAGTGCACCGCCAGCCGGCCGGCGCGGAGCCGGATGTCCGGGTCTTCAATCAGGCCGACTTGATGGAGAGCGCCAACCAGCAGAGCAGCTTCCTCACGATGCTGCTGGCCGGCATCGCGCTGGTGTCGCTGGTGGTCGGCGGCATCGGGATCATGAACATCATGCTGGTTTCCGTCACCGAGCGGACCCGGGAAATCGGCATCCGCAAGGCGATCGGCGCCAAGCGCCGGGACATCCTCTACCAGTTCTTGATCGAGTCGGTCACGCTGTCGCTGGTCGGCGGCCTGGTGGGCATCGGGGCCGGGATCGGCATCTCGCTCTGGCTCGCCCTACCGCCGGACGCGGGCGGCGTCGGGTTCCCGATGCTGCTGAACCCCGGACCGATGATCCTCTCCTTCGGGTTCTCGGCGGTGGTTGGCGTCTTCTTCGGGATCTATCCCGCCATGAAAGCCTCGGCCCTCAACCCGATCCAGGCGCTGCGGCACGAATGACGAAGGCGTTGGGTTCTCCACGTTACTGGGGCTACTGCTCTGAACTCGGCTATTGATGGCAGCAGAAGCCGCTAACGAGGAAGGAGCCATGGGGTGGCTGGCACCACTACTCCATTACTCCACCACTCCATCACTGCTGGAAAGCTCCTGCTCGAGGAGCTGCTCCAGCCGTTCGGCGTCGGCGGGTTTGGTGAGATGGTGGTCGAACCCCGCCTCGCGCCCCAATTGCTGGTGCTCTTCTTGTCCGTACCCACTCACGGCTACCAGCACCGGGCCGTTCTCGGTGCCGCTCTCGCGGAGGCGGCGTGCCACTTCGTAGCCGTCCATCCCCGGCATCCCCAGATCCAGCAGCACCAGGTGGGGATGCCAGGTTTGCGCCAGCTCCAGGCCGGCCATTCCGCTGTAGGCGCGCCGGACCGCATACCCCCACATCTCCACCAGTTCGGCTAGCAGGTCGGCCGCGTCCTTGTTGTCGTCCACCACCAGCACCCGCTTCGTACCGGGATCCTCACTGTTCCTGGCCGCAGTGCGCCCGCCCGCGGAGGAACGGCCCTGCGGCGGCCCCGGCTCCAGCAGCGGGAGCTGCACGCAGAACTCGCTTCCCTGGCCCAGGCCGGCGCTGGTAGCGTGAACGTTCCCACCGTGCATCTCCACCAGCGTCTTCACCAGCGTCAGACCGATCCCCAGCCCGCCTTGAGAGCGGTCGAGACTGCGCTCTCCCTGGGTGAAGAGGTCGAATACCTCCGGAAGGAGCTCCGGCGCGATGCCGATGCCGGTATCCCGCACGCGAAATTCTGCCCGGTGCTCGCCGTCGTTGCGCTCCAGCGAGACCTCGATCCGGCCGTGCGGGTCCGTATACCGGGCCGCGTTGTTGAGCAGGTTGCACAGGATCTGCTCGATCCGGACCGGATCCCCTTCCACCCACATCGGGCCTTCCGGCAGCGACACGGACAGCTCGTGGGCTCGCTCCCGGATATAGGGCCCGCTGGACTCCAGCGCGGCCTGCAGCAGCGCGCAGGCGTCCAGCCGTTCCGCCTGTAGAAGTACCTTCCCCCGCGTGATGCGGGAGATGTCGAGCAGGTCGTCCAGCAGCCGGGACATCGTGCGGATCTGCCGTTCGATGATCTCGGGCTGCCGCCGGAGCCGCTGGTCGCCGTGAAGCTGCCGTTTCAGGATGGCCGCCGCGGTGGCGATCGGGGAGAGCGGGTTCCGCAGCTCGTGGGCGAGCATCGCCAGGAACTCGTCCTTCCGGCGGGCGGCGTCCACGAGCTCTTCTTCGGCGAGCTTGCGCTCCGTGATGTCGATCACCGAGCCCACATAGCCGTGGAACTCGCCGTCCGGGCTGATCCGGGGCGCGGCGGCGTCGATGGCCCAGCGATACTCCCCGTCCCGCCGGCGCAGCCGGTACTCGACCTGAAACGACTGGGCGCTCTCATTGGCGGCCAGGAACATTGCGCCCGCGGCGGGCTGATCCTCGGGGTGAACCGCCTCCAGCCAACCGTAGCCGAGCCCCTCTTCGGGCGTCTGCCCGGTGAACTCGTACCAGCGCGCGTTCAGATAGGTGCACATACCGGCGGCATCGGTGACCCAGAGCATCAGCGGGGAGTGGTCCGCCATGTTCCGGAACCGCTCCTCGCTTTCGCGGAGCGCCGCGCCGGCCTCGAACCGCACGCGGGCCAGCTCCAACTGCGAGGCCACCCGGCCCAACAGCTCGCGCGCGCTGAACGGCTTGATGAGGTAATCGTCCGCGCCGGCCCCCAGCCCCTCGAGCCGGGCTTCTTCTCCGGCACGGGCGGAGAGCAGTACCACCGGAATGGTGGCGGTCTCCGGGTTTGCTCGCAGCTCACGCAGCAGGCCGAAGCCGTCCAGGCCGGGCATCATCACGTCCGAGAGGAGCAGGTCCGGTGGTTGGCGCCGCACCACAGCCAGCGCGGCGTCCCCGTCCGGGACCGCTTCCACCTCGTACCGGTTGCTGAGCAGTCGACGGAGGTACTCCCGCATATCCGCGTTGTCGTCTGCTAGTAGCACGCGCGCACGGCGGACGCTGGGCTCCACGTGTGGACGTTCCCCTGTGTCGAAGAGGTCTGAAACCGGCTCGGTGGTTTCCGGCGCCTCCGGAAGCCACCGGAACGCCTCCTCGACGAACGCGATGCCACCTGGGGTGGTGGAGTTCTGCTCCGAGTCGCCATCGATCCGATCCGCGGGGAGGTGCGCCGTCCCCCGCGGTAAGGAGATGGTGAAGGTCGTGCCCACGCCGGTTTCGCTGCTCACGTGCACCGTGCCGCCGTGCAGCCGCACCAGCTCCTGTACCAGCGCCAGCCCGATGCCGGTCCCTTCGTGCGTGCGACCGCGCGCGCCTTCCACCCGGTGGAAACGCTCGAACAACCGGGGCAGCTCCTCCGGCGGGATCCCGATGCCGGAGTCACTCACCGTTAGCTCTACGCCCCCGGCGGCCTCACGGATGCGGATCCCGATCTCCCCCTCGAAGGTAAACTTGAAGGCGTTGGAGAGCAGGTTGAGGACGATCTTCTCCCACATCTCCCGGTCTACGTAGACCGGCTCGGAGAGCGGTTGACCGCAGTCGACGTCGAGCCGCAGTCCCGCGCTCTCCACGGTAGAGCGGAACACGCTGGCGAGCTCCGCGGTGAGGGCGGGGAGATCCGTGGGGACATACACCGCGCGCACCCGGCCGGCCTCAATGCGGGAGAAGTCCAGCAGGGAGTTTACCAGTCGCTGCAGGCGAAGCGCGTTGCGATGGAGCAGCTCCAGGCGCTCTCGCTCGGCCGGGCTCTCGGCGTCTGCCAGCGCATCGGCGATCGGGCCGAGCATCAGGGTCAACGGTGTCCGGAACTCGTGACTCACGTTGGAGAAGAAGGCGGTCTTGGCCCGGTCCAGCTCCGCGAGCGCTTCGGCCCGCTGTCGCTCCGCTTCGTAGGCGCGCGCGTTGCCGATGCCGGAAGCGATCTGCCCCGCCAGCAGCTTCAAGAAGCTGTCGTAGTCCGCATCGAGGCGCCGGAACGGGTTGAGCCCTGCCACCAGGAACCCGGCGGGACGCTCCTGACCCTGCTGCCCCAGGGGCAGGAGGAGGGCTTCATCCACGGGACGCCCCCACGCGCCGCCCGGCAGTTCTCCGCATCGAGCTTTCAGGTCCGCAATGCGCTGCGACGCCCCGGAGGCCAGGAGCTGGAGCGAGGGCCAGACGGAAGCCGGGTCGCCCGGCTGCAGCACCGGTGGGGCCGCGGGGTGGCCCTGCGGGATACCGGCCGTCACCACGAGGCGCGCCGTGCCGTCCGGCTCGAAAAGATAGATCAAAGAAATGGGGAGATCGCGCCCGTCCGCCGCGAGGCTGGCCTCCAGGGCCGCGAACACTTCCGCCTCGCTGCTGGTGGAGGCCAGCCCTGCTGCCACGTCCCGGAGCAGCGCCAGCCGGCGCTCCCCGATCACGCGCTCCGTGTCCTCCGTCACCACGCAGAGCATCCCCACGATCGCGCCGTCATCGTCGGCGAGGGGGCTGTAGGAGAAGGTGTGATAGGTCTCCTCGGGATAGCCGCTCCGTGCCAGGAAGAGCAGCAGCGCCTCGTCCCACGTGGCTTCACCGGACTGGAGCACGGTCTCGATGCGGGGGCCGATGTCCGGCCAGATCTCCTCCCACACCGTTTGTGCCGGCGAGCCGAGTGCCCACGCACGACGACCTTAAGACTCCGCGGCCAGGAAGCCGGCGGCCCCAGCGGGGTTGCGGACCAGTCCAGAGCGCGCATCTGCGCGCCCATTGCGCCGCCCCGGGAGATGAAATCGATCGCCGAGGAGTCCGCGGTGTCTCTACCCTGCTGCTGCATGGAAAACCCTACCCGCTGGCCGGGAACACCCGATCGGTTTCGGACACGGACGCTGGAAACCAGCGAGTGTGCTCCGAGACCTCCGCTTTCAGATAATACTCCGAGGATCTTCCTCCTCGCCAACCTTTCAGCCGTTCCGCTACTGCAGTGAGCGCCCGAGGACCGCGCCGGGTAGAATGCATCTAGCCCCCGCGCGAACGGTTCCGCACGCGGTCCGGCCGGAGGACCCTATGACCCACAACGACGGTTCGGAAAGCACGCTCCCTCCCACGGAAGCCCGTGCGTTCTATGACTGCCTCCGGGAAGCGCTGCGCCTGGCGCACTCGGGCAAGGTAGCCCTGGGCTATGAAGGGCTGCTCACCGCCCAGCAGCGGGCGATGGAGCGGTCATCCCAGGGCCCGGCGTGGTCGCAGGCCTTGCTGCGGTGCTATCGGGAAGCGGTAGCGGACTACCGCGAGGTGTTCGGCGTCGCCGTCAACTGACGGACGAGTACTGAGTAAATAA
>JAJFMS010000340.1:0-5180 GCA_020696885.1 Armatimonadota bacterium
GCGCACGTCTACGGTGATCTTCTTGGAAAGGTCCCCGTTGGCGACGGCGGTGGTCACGTCGGCGATGTTACGGACCTGGGCGGTGAGGTTGGACGCCATGGAGTTCACCGAGTCGGTGAGGTCCTTCCAGGTACCCGAAACGCCCTTCACCTCGGCCTGGCCGCCGAGCTTGCCTTCGGTTCCTACTTCGCGGGCCACGCGGGTGACTTCGGAGGCGAAGGCGCTCAACTGGTTGACCATCGTGTTGACGGTCTTGGCGGTGCGGAGGAACTCTCCAGTCAGCGGCCGGCCGTCGATGTCCAGGGCCATCGTCTGGGACAGGTCTCCGGTGGCGACGGCGGTGATGACGCGGGCGACCTCGGTGGTGGGCTGCACGAGGTCGACGATCAAGTCGTTGACCGAGTCTACACAGGTGACCCAGGCGCCCGCCGCGCCTTCGAGCGAGGCACGCTGGCTGGTCTTACCTTCCTTACCGACGACGTTGCTCACCCGGACGAGCTCGGCCGCGAGCCCCTCGTTCAGCGAGACCACGTCGTTCATGGCGTCGTAGATCTTGCCGACCACGCCGGTGGAGTCGACGGGCATCCGCTTGCTGAAGTCCCCCTTCTTCATGGCCAGGAGGAAACTTAGAATCAGCCTGGGGTCCAGGGTATCGGCTGCAGCCAGATCAGCACGCATGGTTGGTTACCTGAAAGGTTGGCGTTATTCCCGGGCAGAATCGCAGCCGCAGGCGGCGCGTTGCGGTCCGGAGAGGGGTTCGGAATGGATGAGGACGGAAGTTGTGCCTGTAAGCGAAGCGGAAGCGCGACTCGGTCGAGGGGTGCGACCGATCTCGCCGCGCCAACACGCGCGCGAAGACACACCTAGCATTCTCGTATTCCCAGGTGAAATCCTGATGCAAACCTGGATTTCGCACTTTTTTTCTAGCTGGGGCAAAAATCGGTTGCACGGGGTTTCACGGCGCCGGGCGCGAAGGTAAAACTCTGGTTGGTCCGCCACCCCGGCCGCGCGAACGGGACGTGGCCGGACCGGGACCCCCAGCCGTGGCTCTGCGCTTCCGTACAATTCGTTGGAAACTGATCATCAGCAGCCTGCTCGCAATCGGGCTTCCGCTGATGGTGTTCGCCTATGGCATGGCAGGACTGCTCTGGTCGTTCTATCGGGACAACCTCCAGCAAGACCTTCAGTCGAAGGCCCGGCTGATTGCGGAAGTCTGTGCCCCCATCCTCTCCCCGAATACCCCGGAAGACCCCGAGGCGTTGGCGCGGATGGTGGAGCAGTGGCGGGTGCACTCGGACGTTCGGGTCACCATCGTGAACGCCGCCGGAATGATCGCCGCAGCATCGACGCCGGAAGACATCGGGAAACCGGTGAACGACGCCCGCCGCCCGGGGCTGCGCAGCGCCCAGAACGGCCAGGCCAACTGGACGATCTGGAAGAACCCCCAGTACGGCAACCAGGACACGATGTACGTGAACGTGCCGGTTAGCGAGGGGGGGCGGATCATCGGCGCGGTTCGCGTGGCCTACACCCTCACGCAGATCCAGCAGAAGATCGGGCGGGTACGGGCCTTCCTGTTCGCCAGTATCGGGACCTACGCGCTTCTGATTGTTGCCCTCACCCTCTGG
Organism: Armatimonadota bacterium; assembly: GCA_020696885.1. The sequence goes on from JAJFMS010000340.1 coordinate 1,629, forward strand.
CTGGCCGGAAGCATCGCGGGGCCCGTGGAGGCGCTGACACGGGATGCCCAGATCCTGGCCCGCGGGGACCTCTCGCACCGGGTACACGTGAAGGGGACCGAAGAGATCAACCAGCTCGGCAACACCCTCAACCGGATGACCCAGCGACTCCAGCACCTGGAGGGAATGAGGCGCCAGTACGTTTCCAACGTCTCGCACGAGCTGCGCACCCCTCTTGCTTCGATCCGCGGGCTCGCGGAGACGCTGCTCATTCACGGCGAGAGCGATCCGACCCTACGCGCCCGGTACCTGCCCCGGATCGTGTCCCAGACCGATCGGCTGGCCCGGCTCGCCACCCAGCTCCTCGACCTTTCCCAGATCGAGAGCGGCACGGTGCTCAAGTTCCTGGGCGCCGTCTCGCTGCAGGCGGTGGTGGCGGAGGTGGCGAGCACCTGCGGCGAAAAGGCCGAAGCGGAAGGCGTGCGGCTGGTGGTGGACGTGCCCGAGAGCCTGCCGGAGCTGCAGGCGGACCGCGATCGGCTGGTCCAGGTGTTCCTGAACCTGATGGCCAACGCCGTGCGCTACACGCCGCGCGGAGGCACCATCACTGTCACCGCCCGGCAGCAGGATGACCGGATTCTGGCCTCGGTCAGCGACACGGGGGACGGCATCCCCGCGGAGCATCTCCCCCACCTCTTCGAGCGGTTTTATCGTGTAGATCCGGCCCGGAGCGCCAAGTCCGGCGGCACCGGGCTGGGTCTTTCGATCGTGGAGCAGATCATCAAAGCGCATGGTGGCGCGGTCACCGTTACCAGCGAGGTGGGGGTGGGCACGCAGTTCCACCTGGAGTTGCCGCTCACCCCGCCGGTAACCGTGCCCGAGGCGGCCGGCGCTGCATAACCAGGGGAAACCATGCCGTCCACCATCATGATTATCGAGGACGACGAGGAGCTCAATGAGATCCTCGAGTACAACCTGCACCGGGCCGGCTACGAGACCCGGCAGGCCTGGGACGGCCGCAAGGCGATCACCGAGTTGGAAGAGAACCCGCCGGACCTCGTGTTGTTGGACGTGATGCTGCCCGGCGCGGACGGCTGGGAGATCTGCCGCCACATGAGCGCCGAGCCGCGGCTCAAGACGGTCCCGATCATCATCTTCACTGCGAAGAGCGCCCGGGAAGACTTCGACCAGGCGCGCCAGTTCAACCTGGCCGGGTTCTTTACCAAGCCCTACGCCACCGCGGACGTGCTCCGACATGTGCAGAAGGTGCTGGCGGCCAGACCGGCTTGAGGCCGGTACTGGCTAGCCAGGGGGTCGAGGGCAGCCGGTGCGAACACTCGCCCGGCCGTCGTACTGCCAACGCTCGGTTACGCCTCCTCCTCCAGGCTCTTCCGCGCTGCTTCCAGCACCTCGCGCTCCTTCGGATCCGGCTCCGGGTAACCCGCGTGCAGCGACTCTAGCTTGTCCGCAACTATGGACGCGACGATCGCCCGGACGAACCACCGGTGATCCGCCGGCAGGAGATACCAGGGAGCATGCTCTGTGCTGGTCTCGCTCAGGGTCTCCTCGTAGACGCGCATGTAATCGTCCCACCGGGCGCGCGCTTCGATATCACTTTGGGAGAAGTCCCAGCAGGTCTCCGGAGCCTCGATCCGCTCCAGCAGCCGGAGGCGCTGCTGTTCCTTGGATACGTGGAGGAAGAACTTGAGCACGTGGATCCCGTTCTCCACCAGGTACTGCTCGAAGTGGTTGATGTGGCGGAACCGCTTGTTCCAGACGTCCTCCAGCGCGTAATCCGGCAGGCGCTGGTCTTCCAAACGCTCCGGATGGACCCGCTCCCCGATCACCTGCTCGTAGTAGGAGCGGTTGAAGATGCCTACCTGTCCCCGGGCCGGGAGCGCGGCCGCGGCCCGCCACAGGAAGTCGTGCCGCAGCTCCTTCTTGGTCATCTTCTGGAACTGCTTGAACTCCGAAGCGCGCGGATCCAGGCTGGAGAGGACGTCCCGGATCGACTCGTCCTTACCCGACGCATCCATTCCCTGGAACAGGATGAGCAGTCCATGCTGCTCGTGGGCCATCAGCCGGTCCTGCGCGCGAACCATGCGCTGGGTGGCATCCTGCTCACATGCCGCCGCGGCCTCCTCACTCTCGAACTCGCCGGTAGCGGCGGGGTCCAGCTGATCCAACCGGAGCGTCTCCCCCGGCCGCCGAATAAACCGGTCGTGCTGCATTCTGATCTCCCGTGCGATTTAACGTGCGCCCTACCGGTGGTCCGTCCAGTTGGAACCGCATGCCTCTCGACAGGGAGCCGATCCAACCCGATGGACCACCCGGTGCCCAGAGTAGGCACTCCTCCGTGTTACTACGCCCGGGCGGGGGCACGCCAAACCGGGTCCATACGGTTTGTCAGTGCATCAAGAGCAATCCCGGAGCACGCGCGGCCGGTGAGATAGGCAGCGAGCCTAGGCCGGCTGGCGCCCCCGGCTGAAGCCGCCTCGCTGCTTTTTAACCACGCGGTACAGCCACAGCAGCGCGATCCCACCCAGAACCAGCCAGGTAACCGGGTCGAGATACTTCTCTACCTGGGCGTAGTTCCTGCCCAGGAGACGGCCCGCCCACGCCAGCAGCAGCGTCCAGGCGGCGGACCCAAGGGTGGTGTACAGGAGGAACCCCGCAAAGTTCATCCGGTCCACCCCAGCGGGGACGGAGATGATGGAGCGGACGCCCGGGATCATGCGGCAGAACAAGACAGTCGCCCCACCGTGACGGTCAAACCACTGCCGAGACTTGTCGAGGTCCTCTGCGTCGAAGCCCAACCAGTGACCGTGCTTGTCTACCCACGCGCGGAGCCGGTCGCTCCCGATCCGGGCGCCGAGCCAGTAGAGCACCACGGCGCCCAGCAGGGAGCCGACCGTACCCCAGAATACCACCCACCAGAAGGAGAGGTGCCCGCCCCGCGAAGCGGCCATTCCCGCGAACGGCATGATCAGCTCGGATGGGATTGGCGGGAACAGGTTCTCCAGGAACATCAGGAGTACGATCGCCATGTATCCCAGCCGGTTGATCGTGTCGATGATGAATTGCGCCATGCGGAGATGCTCCCTCTCGTTGCTGCATACCCGCTCCGAACGACGCAGCCAACATCGGAGTCCGACACCGGCGTTCCCGCGTCCCCGGTGCCTGTTGAGGGCAATCGGACGGACCTGCTCCGCGCCCACCCGGCTGAACGCCCCTAAAGGTGCCTTGTGGGGCAGGTGCGGAGGCCTGTCAGCGGGTGTTCGTCCGCATAACGCGATCCGTTATTGGCTATAACCACTTACGCTTGCTCGGCAGGGCGAAGGGGTATCTCGTCTGGAGGACGACTGGCCGCAGGCGACCCAGCGAGGCGACTTTCAATCCCGTGCCTCGGGCTCGCGTCCCCTCGGCCAAGCCCGGCCCGGCCGCGGCTAAAACCAACCCAGCCAGGGCGGCGAGAGACCTCCCACCCTACCCTCTAACCAGCGTCAGCACGTAGGGTGGAATCGCTGTGTCCGCCCTGTCAGTTCGGCCGACCATCAATTCTCAGGGGCCTCG
>JAJFMS010000340.1:5190-5747 GCA_020696885.1 Armatimonadota bacterium
TGTAGATGCGGACCGCCTCGATCAGTCCGGTGAAGGGCGGCAGCTCCCGCTCTTCCACCTGGCTGCCGGTGTCGGCGCCGATCTGGACGCCCTCGTTGGGCTGCCGGGCGATGAGTGCGTGAAGCGGCGCCTGGCCCGCCGGCTTGCCGTCCAACGATAGCGTGAGCTGCTGTCGGCTGGTGATCCGCGCGACCAGGGTTACCCAGCCCTCGCCGGCTGCGCGGCTGGCGGTCACGCGGGAGGTGCGGTTGCCGGCCGTGACTGCGAATACCGGCTTACCCTGCTCCAGGTAAAGGCTGTAGCCCTGGCTCCGGCCGCCGCACGCGAGCAGCACGCCATTCGGCTGGCCGGCTTTGAAGGTGACGGAGATCGTCCAGGCCTTGTTCGCCGGGTCGAGGCTGGCGGAGCGCTCCACGGCCACGTGGGACTTACCGTCGAAGCGGCGGGCCGTGCCGCCGTTCCGCCCGTCGGCAACTACCACCCCGTTCGGGATCCCGTCGTTCCCCTTCCCGGAAGCGTCCTTCACCTGAACTTCCTTGTCCTGAGCCCAGCGGTAG
>JAJFMS010000341.1 GCA_020696885.1 Armatimonadota bacterium
GCGTGCTCGGCCACGGAGGCGTGCCCGTACCCCACCACCCACTTCTCGTGGAACTCCTTCGCCTTGCGGCGCGCCAGGTCCAGCTCGTCGTCGCCGGCCGGCACCTCGGCGGCGGGTCCGGCGATGTCCAGGTCCTGGTCCTGCAGCAGCTTCAGCAGGTTGGTGCGCAGGTTCTCCCGGCTGCGGGAGTAATAGGCGAACAGGACCGCGACGACTTCCTCGGGCAGCCCCTTCAGCACGAAGACCGGCGAATCCAGCGAGGTCACGTACGGCGCCAGCAGCGCGCGCTCCTCAGGCGATAACTTCACTTCCGACACAACTCATCCCCTCGACTAACCGTCCGATCAACCCCGCCTGGGCCGCTCACCCCGCGAACCGCTTCCGGTAGGCTTCCTCGTCCGCGCCGAACACGATCTCGTCTTCCGAGACGAGCAGCGGCCGCTTGACGAGGTTCGCGTTCGCGGCCATCAGCCCGATCGCCTCCTCTTTGGACGGCGGGTTCTTCTTCATCCCCAGCTCGCGGTACTGCTCGTTCTTCGAGTTCAGGAACGGGATGATGTCCCGCTCGCCGATCAGGGCCTGAAGCTCCTCCGCGGAGAGCGGGCTCTTGGACATGTCCCGCTCTTCGACTTCGGCGCCGAGCTCTCGGAGTAGGGTGCGCGCCTTGCGGCACGTGCTGCAGGTGGACTTGTAATAGAAGGTGGTCATCGGTCTACGCAGGGGCAGTCGCGGCAAGCCGCGCGTGGTCCCGTCATTGTAGCGCAGAGGGGACGCCTTGAACGTAGCCCTTGGGCTGATCGGCGGGGGCGAGGGTGAGCGGTGGGTTCACCGTCGGGAGACCACGCCAGGCTCGTAATCGAGTTCACGTGCCCCAGCAGGCGGCGATTGGATCTCGGATTCTGGGACCAGAGACTGATGGTCTTGTCCCTACTGCCGGAGGCTAGCAGCTTACCATCCGGGCTCCAGGCTACGCAGACCACCTGGTCCGTGTGGTGAAGGATCGGCTCTGCCTTGGGCCTCTCCCCCTTGGGAGCTTCCGTGCCCGCCGTGCGGGCGTTTTCGGAGGCCTCCAGCCTGGCGAACGCGGCGCGCTCCTCTGGAGTTTTCAAGACTTTCTGCGCCGTCTCGTTGCTGAAGCGCCCCCGGAGGATCCGTGCCATGAGCAACCGGCTGAATGTATCGGAACAACTTCCTGATGCGTGCGGGCGATGCTTCCCCGGCCATACGCGCCCTGCCCCTGGTGGAATAGCCGCAGCAGTGGCTCATCGCCGCCGCTGCGGCTATCCTGTCAATCCCGTTACCCCCGGCCGACGTAGAGCTGCTCCACCGGCAGCACGATCGCCTCCAGCATGTTGACGTGCGGCGGCAGCGAAGCCATCAGCAGCGCCGTCTCCGCCAGCTCGTCGCAGGTCATCATCGGCTCCTGGTCCGCCTCCGTGGCGCGCAGGGCCCGGCGGTCGTTCTCGGTGTTGCCCGGGTGCAGGCAGCTCGCCGCGATGCCGAACGGGCGGCCTTCCAGCGCGGTGCACTGGGTGAGGCCCCAGAGGCCGTGCTTGCTGGTGCTGTAAGGACCGGAGTTCATCCGCACCCGCTGCGCCGAGATACTGGCCACGTTGATGATGCGTCCCCCACCCTGCGCCTTCATGATCCGGAAGGCGGCGCGGGTGCAGAGGAACGGCCCGCGCAGGTTGACGGCCATCACCTTCTCCCACGTCTCCAGGGAGAGCTCGTCGATCGGCCCGCCGTCGAACGCCCCCGCGTTGTTCACCAGGATGTCCACGCGGCCGAAGCGCTCCATCGCCTGTTGGAAGAGGGACTCCACGCCCGCCTCGTCCGTCACGTCCGTCGGCACGCCGAGCACGGTGGCTCCGGTGGCCTCCAACTCGGCCGCCGTCTGCTGCAGCTTCTCCGCATCCCGCGCCGCCAGTACCACCGCCGCTCCCTCGCGTGCGAACGCGCGGGCGATCCCCGCGCCGATGCCCCGGTTGCCGCCGGTGACGATCGCTACTTTTCCTTCTAATCTAGCCATGCTTTCTGGTTCCTCTGGTGTCTGGGGGATGTGGGGAATTTTGGACAGGATGAACAGGATTGACAGGATGGGAAGGTGCGGAGCAGCGCTGTACGACGGTAATCAGCCGCAACACCTGATCGGGCAAATGATTGGCCACCCTGGGTCTATCACGCCGCCGCTATCCATCCCGTCAATCCTGTTCATCCTGTCTAATAATCTCTGCGGTGTCTGCTCGTCCCTACAGGGTTTGGAGGTTTTGACAGGATCTACAGGATTGACAGGATGGGGAAAGCACGAGGCAACCCCGAGCGGCGGTTATCAGCCCAACGCTTCGCCGGCCGAGAAATCGCCCGCCTGGGGACCACCTCGCCCGCCGCTATCTATCCCGTAAATCCTGTTCATCCTGTCAAAACTCCCTGCGGCGCCTTCCCTGGCCGATGATCGCCACTCTGCGGCCACCACGCCTGCTTATCTCATCCTATCCATCCTGTAATCCCGTCCAAAAAGTCTCTGCGGCGAGCTAACGCGGGTTGGTGGCCGTCTCGGGCGTGCGGATGAAGGTGAGCAGCTTGCCCTGCGGCGAGAACACGTAGACGCCGGTCTTGTCCTTCAGGCCCGCGGTGGCGTAGATGTTGCCTTCCGTGTCCAGCACCATCCCGTCGATGCCGCGCTCCGTGCCGAGGTCGTAGAGCACCTTGCGGCGGGTGACCTTGCCGTTCCGGGGCACGTCATAGGCGATCAGGGTGCGGTTCTCCCCCTCGTTCGGGCTGTTGTCCGCCACGTAGAGAGTGCGGTTGTCGCGGGTGATCAGGATCCCGTTCGGAACCTGGACATCGTCGATCACGCGGGTGAGCTTGCCGTCCTTCTCGATCCGGTAGACCGCCTGCTTGTCCTGCTCCAGGTCGTTCGTCTCGCCGTAGCGCGGGTCTGTGAAGTAGATGCGGCCCTCACGGTCGATGGCCAGGTCGTTCGGGCTGTTCAGCTTCTTGCCCTGGTACTTGCTCGCCAGCACCGTGACCTTTCCGTCTCGGCCGTAGCGGGTGACCGTGCGGCCGCCGGGCGCACCCTGGCTGTTGCAGGTGATCAGCCGGCCCTGGGCGTCGAACAGCATCCCGTTGGCGCTCCGGGTGCGCTTCTTCCAAACGCGGGCCGTGCCGCCCTCCCGGTAGACCATAATCCGGTCGTTGGGGCCGTCCGAGAAATAGAGGTTCCCCTTGCCGTCGTAGGCAGGCCCTTCGGTAAACTTACAGCCGGAAGCCACCTTCTGCAGCTTGGCCCCGGAGGCGAGGATGGCGCCTCCGGCAGCCTGGCCCGGAGAGGCGAGGGCCACCAGCCACACCGCGGCGCCGGCGGCAGTGATGGAGAGAAACGGAAGGCGGGACATGCGAAACTCCTGGGTGCGGGGGCCGATCCAATCTTCTCATCGTTGCCGTTCTGCGCCCGCAGATCGGCCGGGCTCCCCCAGGCGGTTTGCCAACCCGCTCGATTCACCCTTCCTCGCACCGGTGACCGGGTGCGTTCCGGCAGGGGTAATGCGTGCTCCGTAGTGCGTACGGAAGCCGCCCTCGCCCGATAGGCTGTGAGCTTTACGCATCACGGGTTACGTATTACGAACCGTCCGCCCGTTCGACGCCCGCTTCGCCCCTGCGCTTGGGAGCAGGCGAACCACTTACCACATGACCACAAACGAGTTCCGCGAGCTGGCGCTGGCGTTGCCCGAAACGGCCGAGGCAGAGCACATGGGCCATCCGGATTTCCGGGTGGGCGGGAAGATCTTCGCCTCGCTTGGGTATCCCGATGAGAGCTGGGGGATGGTGAAGCTCACGCCGGACCAGCAAGAGGAGTTCGTCCGCGAGGATCCCGCCGTCTTCGAGCCGGTGCCGGGTGGCTGGGGTCGCCGCGGGAGCACCCGCGTGCGCCTGGAGCAGGCCACGGAGGAGACGCTGCGCCCCGCGCTGGCAGCCGCCTGGCGCAACACCGCCCCGAGGCGACTCGCGGCTCGACTGCTCGGGCCAGAAAAGTCGGTGTAATTGAGCCACGTTTGGCCCCGGGATAGCAGCCATCACCCGGCGCCGAGACAGCACCCGTGGTGAAGTCTCCGAAACCGCAAAGCCGTCACGTTGAGCTGGCGCCAGCCCCGGCGCGGCGTACGTGTCGACTGCGAGACATCTCCTATCAGGCTCGGAACGCTACTCCCTGCGTCGGCGCGTCCTCGTCCCCGCGAGGAGAGCACGCACCAGTCCGAGATCCTTCCCGCGGGTCAGGATGACATGCTACGGGGGCGGTGGCGTACGCAAGGCTTCGATTGGGGCGAGCGGAACCGGGTTACCAGACGACGGCGACCACCTTCGAGGCCGTAATATTCTCATCCCGGGTCAAGAGCCTGACCTCCTCACCGGGGACCGCGAGGGTGAGCGCCGTGGCAACGATCAACCGGTCGTGCATCTCGCCAACGGTTGCGAGCGTGGTGCTCCGCTGAATCACGGCTCTATCGATGGGGAAGATCGAGAAGCGGGGATCGTCATCGAGTGACTGAAGAAGCGCAGCGACCGAGGGAATGGGCGCCTTTCCGTGCTCCACCAGCCAACAGGCTTCCGCTAGAGCGATAGCGGGAAGAATGAGCTCACTTGCGGGATCCGAAAGAGCCGCCAGAGCATCCGCGCCCAGGCGGGAACTACCCACGAGAAACCAGATCAACGCGTGTGTGTCGACGACGTACTTCATCGCCAGTCTAGGCCATCGTCGGGATCCCCGTGGAATTCTGCGCTCCGAAAGTCTTCTTCCGTCGGTTCAGACGTGCCGCGAAACATCCCGAAGTAAGCGAAGGTCCGGTTCGTTGGTCCGCTGGCGTGTCCGACATCGCCAGCTTGCCCCTCGCTCAGGATCGTGATCCGCACGCGGTGTCCCGCGAAGCGCTGCGACTGACGGGAGATTTCTTCCCAGGTCCCTTCTAACACTTGGTGAGCCATACCAACCTCCACGCCACCCTAGTTCAAATTGTAACCCGGATTGACCCGCTACGATGCGGAGGCGTAACTTGTCCATCTCCTCTTGCCGGCCTCCAACGCACTCCCGAACACCGAACCCCCTCAGGAAGTGCGAGATGCGAGTTTCGGAGTGCGAATAGGGAGCGTGGCCCGATGGCGGGTACGAGATGGCCGAATGGGTACGGCACCCCTGGTACGCCGCCAGCGGGAAAGCCGGCGCTACGTTCCGCGACCGTTCCCCCGGTAGAATCCCCAACACCCAACACCCAACACCCAACACCGAACACCGAACACCCAACATCGAGTAGGTCAGCTCTCCCCCATCAGCCCCGGAATGCCGCGGGCATCCGCGATGAGGTTTTCGGCGCGGAGCTTGACGCTCACGTCCAGGCCCAGCAGTGAGAAGACGCTGGCGGCGCGCATCTCGGGCGTTACCGGTGTGCTGTCCGGGTAACCGCCCTGGGCGTCGCTGGCGCCGATCACGCGCCCGCCGGGGATACCGCCGCCACCGATCAGGTAGGAGTAGACGTACGGCCAGTGGTCTCGCCCCGCGCTGCCGTTGATCTTGGGCGTGCGGCCGAACTCGCCGGTTACGATCAGCAGCGTCTTCTCCCAGAGGCCGCGCTGCACCAGGTCCTCGATGAGCGCGGAGCACGACTGGTCCAGGATCGGGAGCTGCACTTTCAACCGGTTCAGGTTGTCGCCGTGGTTGTCGAAGCCGTAGTTGTCGATCGGGTGGTCCGCCCAGTTCACCTGCACGAACCGGACCCCACCCTCCACCAACCGGCGCGCGAGGAGGCAGCCCTGTCCGAACGGCGTGTTGCCGTACCGCTCGCGGGTCTTGGCCGTCTCCCGGGCGAGGTCGAACGCCTGCTTCGCCTGCGGCGACGTAGTAAGGCCCACCGCCCGTTCGTAGGCGGTGCCGGCGCCGAGGGTGGCGTCGGTCTCGAAGGCGCGGTGGAGGTGGTCGATCCCACGGCGGAGGTGGTCCCGGCGCAGGAGCCGGTCGACGGTGAGCCCCGGCGGTGGGGAAAGGGCGGGCTGCTTCTCGATCGGCGCCAGCGGGTCGAGCACCCGAAACGGCTGGTGGGAGTTGCCCAGGAAGCCGCCGTCCTGCCCGGTGTTGGGGACCGGCATGTCCTTCATATACGGCCCGATGGTTACAAAGGACGGCATCGCGCCGCGCGGCCCCAGGTGCCGGTCCACCACCGCTCCCATGTTCGGGTTCTCAAAGTTGGCGTTCTTCGGCATCCCGGTCTGGTTGTAGTGCGCCCCGTTGCCGTGGACGTCGCTGTCGTGGTGCGCGGAGCGGACGAGCACGTACCGGTCCGCCACCGTGGCCATCCGCGGCAGCATCTCCCCGATGCGGAGGCCCGGCACCCGCGTCTCGATCGGCTTCACCGGACCGGCGATGTCCGAGGGCGCGTCCGGCTTGGGATCCCACAGCTCATGCTGCGGCGGGCCGCCCCAGAGGAAGAGGAAGATGCAGTTGAGGTCCGCGGGCACGGTCCCACCGGCCGCGGGGGTGCCGGTGAACAGGTCCGTCAGCGAGAGCCCCAGCCCTCCGACCGCCCCCACCTGCAGGAACTCCCGGCGGCGGATGCCCTGGCACGTACGACTGACTCCCGGCCCTAACAAACGAAACAAGCTGCAGCCCCCCTACCGAGATGAGAAACCAGGCGCGCCATCGCGATGCGGGGATGATGTTGAGAATAGCAACCAAGGCGGCCGGCCGGAGATCCATTCTGCCCGCGAAACACGCGAAAGTCCGCGAAAAGGGGAGCCGGGGTTTTGGACAGGATTGACAGGATGATGCGGTCGATCAAAGATCCGTAGCGACGGTGTACGATCCGAAGCCTTCCCATCCTGTCAATCCCGTTGATCCTGTCTAAACTTCCCTTGCGCCTGCCCCCGGCTGCCGCTGCGCGGGCTACCGACTGGCCTTCACGGTGGCCACCCGGAGCCTCATCCCACGACGATCCCATCAAATCCTGTAATCCGTTCCAGCACCCTTCCCCTTTCGCGGGCTTTCGCGTGTTTCGCGGGCAACTTTTTATTGCGGCTACCTACGTCTTCAGGATGTCCCGGGCGACCACCCCTTCCACGTCGGTGAGGCGGAAGTCCCGGCCCGCGTAGCGGTAGGTGAGGCGGGTGTGGTCCAGCCCCAGCAGGTGCAGCAGCGTAGCGTGGAAGTCGTGGATGTGCACCTTGTTCTGCTGCGCGAAGTAGCCGTAGTCATCCGTGGCGCCGTAGCGGAACCCGGCCTTCACACCTCCGCCCGCCATCCAGATGGTGAACCCGTCCGGGTTGTGATCGCGGCCATCCGTGCCCTGGGCCGTGGGGGTGCGTCCGAACTCGCCGCTCCAGACCACCAGGGTGTCTTCCAAAAGGCCTCGGGCCTTGAGGTCCTTCAGCAGCCCCGCGATCGGCTGGTCCACTTCCCGGGCGTTCTTGGCGTGGCCCTTGCGAAGATCGCTGTGCTGGTCCCACTGCACGTCCGCGTCGCTGTGGGTCACCTGCACGAAGCGGACGCCGCGCTCGCTCAGGCGCCGGGCCAGGAGGCACTGCCGGCCGAAGTTAGCGGTCACCGGGTCCTCCAGCCCGTACAGCT
>JAJFMS010000342.1 GCA_020696885.1 Armatimonadota bacterium
ACCATCGGCACGATGAGGTTGTTCTCGAGCTGCTGGATCACCAGGAATAGCACCGCCACCCAGAGCCCCAGCATCGGGTCGATGGTCAACGCAATGAGCACGGGCGGGAGGGCGGAGAGGATCGGGCCGATATTCGGAACCAGCTCCCCGATCCCAGCGATCACGCTGAACAACACGATGGAGGGTACCTGATGGCCGGTCAGCGCGCCCACGCCCCAGAGACCCACCCCGGTCATCGCGCCGACGATGACCCCCAGCTTCAGGGACCCGAAGGCCCAGCTCTTGAGCTGCTCCAGGATCCGGACGAACGCCCGCTCCACCCGCAATTGATGGCTCTGTGGAACCGCGCCGAGTAAGCCGGCCACTAGCGGCGCCGGGTTTCCGAGGGTGAACACCAGCAGCACGAGCAGCAGCAGCAGCGTGAACACTCCTACCACCGCGTTCAGGGTATACCGTCCCACCTTCCCCACCAACTGGGTCAGGAACGGGATCACGCGCTCCGCAAGCTGCTCTGGCGGGGGAAGCTGACCTTCCAGCATAGGGAAGCGTTGGGAAAGGTCTCGATAGTAGCTCTCCAGCCGCGCCTCCTTAGCCGGTAGGTTCTGGAAGAGCACCGCGACCTGGTCAAACAGGGGCGGCACCGCTAACCAACCCACCAGTCCCAACAGCGCCACGATGGCGAATACCACCCCCAGCGCGCCGACGATGCGCGGTACGCCGCGCTGCTCCAGCCGCATCACCACCGGGTTCAGTACGGCGGCCAGGATGAACACCAGCAAGAAGAACAGCAGGAGCGTGGTGAGCGGCCCGGCCATCCGGTGGAGCAGGAAGAGCCCGAACCCGAACAATACGGCGCCCTGGAGTGCGCGCAGCAGCTCGCAATACCCCAAACGGGCGTCGGGACGCGGCTCCTCTCGGGCCGCCCTCACAATCGTACGCCGCTTTGTGGCCCCGGCCTCACTCATTCTCGCGCTCCGTATCTTGTTCTGCCAAGCACTACCAGCCCAGTCGTTGCCGGGTCGGAGAGTTCTCAAACCGAACTCCGGATCGGACAGGGAACCGGTACTCAGTGCGAGAATAGGGAGTTGCACGGCGGGGGCTGGCTCCCAGACCGCGCGCCAGCTTAGCAGGAAAGGGCTCCCATGGCATCGAGACTCGACGGGCGGACACCGTCACAACTGCGGCCCGTGACCATCACGCGCGGCTTCAACCAGTATGCGGAAGGCTCCTGCTTCATCGAGGTCGGAGAGACGAAGGTGATCTGCACGGCCTCCATCGAGGACAAGGTGCCTCCGTTCCTCAAGGGCCAGGGCCTCGGCTGGGTGACGGCGGAGTACGCGATGATTCCGCGCGCCAACCGGCAGCGCACCCCGCGGGACGTGGGCAAGCCGGCTAACGGCCGCACCGTGGAGATCCAGCGCCTCATCGGGCGGTCGCTCCGCTCCATCGTGGACCGCGCGCACCTGGGCGAGCGGACCATCTGGCTGGACTGCGACGTGATCCAGGCGGACGGCGGCAGCCGCACGGCCTCCATCACCGGCGCCTACGTGGCGCTGGTGGAAGCACTGGGGAAGCTGAAGCGCGAAGGACAGCTCAAGCGGTGGCCGCTGCTGGACCAGCTCGGGGCCGTGAGCGTGGGCATCGTGGGCGGGCAGCCGGTGCTGGACCTGAACTACGAAGAGGACTCCGCCGCTGCCGTGGACATGAACGTGGTGATGACCGGTGACGGGCGCCTGGTGGAGGTGCAGGGCACCGCGGAAGGCGAGCCGTTCACGCGCCAGCAAATGGACCGCCTGATGGAACTGGCCGGGACCGGGATCACCCAGCTCTTCGGGATGCAGCGGGAGGCGCTGAAGGACCTGATCCAGCTTCCCGAGCGGAAGTGAGTCTTACCAGCCATGACCCTTCACACGAACTCGCCGGGAATCCGCACCCTGCTGATCGCCACGAAGAACGCCGGCAAGATCCGGGAGCTGCGTGAGCTACTGCACGACCTGCCCCTGGAGCTGGTGGGGGCGGACGAGATGCCGGAAGTGGACGAGACCGGCGCCACCTTCGCGGAGAACGCGGAGCTGAAGGCGCGGGCAGCGGCGGCGTGGTCCGGCGAGTGGTCATTGGCCGACGACTCCGGCCTGGAGGTGGACGCCCTGGGCGGCGCGCCGGGGGTCCACTCGAACCGCTATTGGGGCGACGGCACCACGGAGACGGACCGTAACCAGCACCTGTTGAACGACCTCCGCGAGGTAGCCCCGGAGCAGCGGACGGCGCGATACCGGGCGGTGGTGGCGATCGCGTCCCCCGATGGCCGCATCTGGCTCTTCGAAGGCGCCTGCGAGGGCGTGATCCAGGACGAGCCGCGGGGAGAGAACGGCTTCGGCTACGATCCGCACTTTTACATCCCGCGCTTCAGCCGCACGATGGCGGAGCTGGACCCGGTGACGAAGAACCGCATCAGCCACCGCGGCGAAGCGTTCCGGGCGGCGCTGCCGCTCCTCCAACGCTTGGCCGGCGGCGAGGCGTAATGGCCCGGGAGGCGTCCCGGCTACACGTAGGCAGCCCGTACAGGCTGGAGCCCCGTTTGCCGAGATGCCCTGGTCATTCGCACCCGGGTTGCGGCATCCGGCGGGCCGCCCTGGGTTGAACCCCAGGGCTACACGTAGGAACCCCGTACGGGCTGGAGCCCCGTTCACGGGGGTTCCTACGTGTAGCGTGGCGGTTCATCGCCACGCGGGCTACGGGCGAAAGAGCACTCCCGGACTTGCGAGGCCGCCAACACACCTCGGCCCGAACACCCAACACCCAACACCCCCTCATGCATACAACGCAAACGCCGCGCACGTGACGGCGTTCTCCATCTCTTCCGTGACTGCCTGGTGATAGCGGAGCTTGCGGGGCTCCACATCGGCGCCGAGGGCGACGAGGGCGGCGTAGATACAGCCGACCGAGCAGATGTTGGTGGGGTTGCGGGTGGCGGCCATGTGGGCGCGGAACCCCTCCGCGTCGTTGCGCTCCACGTGGGCGAGGGCGACGCCGTCTGACTCCCGGACCTGCTGGAGGTAAGCGTCGTCGAGATCCTGATCGTCGTTGAAGTAGCGGCCCACGTGGGAGAGGTCCGCGCTGGAGACCACGAGGGTGGGCTCGGGGTCCTCGCGAATTAACTTGCCGAGCGCCAGTGCGAACTCGCGGAGGTCGACGCCGCCCTCGTCGCCGGGAGCGGTGCCGCGAGGACCGCTGGGGTCCGGGCAGAGGAACGGCACGATGCGGACGCCGGGGCCCAGCAGGTGGTGGAGCCACACCGTGTGCAGCTCCACGGAGTGCTCGCGGAGGTGGTCCAGCGGATGCGGCATCAGGTTGCCGCCGCATTCGGCCTGGAGCTTGCCGAGGAACTCGCGGTCCGTGGGGAGCGCGCCCCAGGGGGTCTGGAAGTCCCGATCCGTGCCGACCACGCTACGGGAGCGGCCGAAGTGGTTGGTGCCCAGCACCACCACGCGGCGGGGCGGCGCCTGCGCCCGCACGTGCGCATAGCTGTCCCCGTAGCACGGCAGGCCGCGGGGGAAGTCCAGGTGCGGCGAGACGATGCCGGCCAGCCGACCGCGGCTCGGGGGTGGGCTCGGTGCGGCGGAGAGGATGTCGTCCAGGTAGCCGGGCAGGGCGGCGGCGGGTGCGCCGAAGCCGTCGGCGTCCCGCATCTCGCGGAAGGGGGCTTCCTGGAACTTCCGGGCCAGTCCGCCGTAGTAACGGTCGAAGCCGGTCCCCTCCAGGAAGCCGGCGCCGTCGAGCTGGTCCAGCAGGCCGTCCAGGTCCTCGGAGCGGAGCGCCTGCCCGAACCGGCGGGCGAACTCGGCCCGGACCTCGGCGCGCTTCCGGCCGTCCAGCAGCGTGAGCAGGGTAAACTGCTCCGGGCCGACCACCAGCACGCCGGCCGCGAGCTGGGTGGGGTCGCGCAGGATGATCCGGCCCCGTTCCTGGTCCGGAATCGCTTCCATCGGTCGAAGGCGAGGATACTCGCGGTCTGTGGCATACATGGCAGCTATAGTCTACCGAACCCCGGACCGAATTCCCGCCCCGGCCAACCGAAAAGTGACATTCGGCGGCGGGCAATCGACAATTCACCCAAGACCTGTTTCGCTGGAGAGTCCACGCCCGATGCCTGAAGTACCCGAAACCCTCGAAGGGTGGTATACCCTACACGATTTCCGCTTGATCGACTGGCCGCGCTGGAAGGCGCTTCCGGCCGCCGAGCGCGCTGCCGCCGTGGAGGAGGCCGCCGAGTTCCTCCGCAACACCGAGGCCGTCACCGACGGGCCGGAGGGGGATAGCTCCCTCTACAGCATCGTCGGCCATAAGGCGGACCTGATGTTCCTGCACCTCCGCTCGACCCCGGAGGAGCTGAACGCGCTGGAGACCGCCTTCGCACGGACCCGGCTGGCGGACTTCACCACCCGTCCTTATTCGTATGTCTCCGTCACGGAGTTGGGGCTCTACGAGGCGCAGGCCCGCGGCGCCATCGAGAACCCGATGGAAGTGCCGTTCGTGCGGGCACGGCTGAAGTGCCATCCGCCGGCGGACAAGCCGCACATGGTCTTCTACCCGATGAACAAGCGCCGCGGCGAGCACGAGAACTGGTACATGCTGCCGATGGACGATCGCCGCGGCATGATGCGCAGCCACGGCACCATCGGCCACAAGTACTTCGGCGTCGTCCAGCAGATGATCACCGGCTCCGTGGGCTTCGACGATTGGGAGTGGGGGGTCACCCTCTTCGCCGCGGACCCGCTGCAGTTCAAGAAGCTGGTCTACGAGATGCGCTTCGACGAGGTGAGCGCCCGCTTCGCCGAGTTCGGCCCGTTCTTGCTGGGCAAGCGCATCGGCGCCGAAGAGCTAGCCGGCATCCTGGGGTGAGGGCTCGCCCTGGTTTGTAACCACAAGGGCACGAAGGAGAGACCATGACCCCTTACCTTTGTGCCTTCGTGCCCTTGTGGTGAGTATTCCGTGGTGAATTCTGCGCCCGGGCTCGGATTATCCGCGCAGGTCTCACCGCCACCAACACAGAACCAGTCCGCACCTCCCGGTCCGTCCCTTCGCGCAGTCCGGGGCCGGGCGATTGCGGCTTGACGGCCTCCCGGCTCCGGCGGCGCCCTGCCCCGGAGTAGCGGCTTGACTGAAGTG
>JAJFMS010000343.1 GCA_020696885.1 Armatimonadota bacterium
GTACTCGCCGTAGACCATCGCGTGGAGGTACTTGCCTGCCTGCTCCTGCACGGCGGCCACCACCGCCGGATGCGCGTGGCCCACGTTGTTGACGCCGATCCCCGCCAGGAAGTCCAGATACTGCCGGCCATCCCGCGTATAGACCGTGGCGCCGCGCGCGCGCTCCACCACCAGCCCCATCGGCGCGTCCGAGGTCTGGCAGACGTGCCGCCTGAAAGTATCGCTGAGTTCGGATGCCATCTGGATGGGGTTTCGCGCGCGGGAGATTGGGACTGTAGTAGGTATTATCCCACCTCCCCACCCGGTGACACCCGCCGGCGCAACCGCCAGCTGGCGGTGCATCCAGGAGACAGAGTCCTCCGCACCAAAGTGTTCGCTTATCCGGACAGCGAGAAATCGATATCTCGCTGCCACGCCAATGGGCCCAGACCGCCAACTATGGAGTAGGTGGAACCGTTACTGCCAGGGGTGCTGGGCGATGGGCGTACAAGATTCTCCGACCCGACTGGACGCCGTAGTGCGTGGCTATCTCCAATCCGGGTGGGAAGACGGCGGCGAGCTCATCATCCCCTCCGAGCCGCTGCACGCCCTCATCGAGGCGCGGGCGCGGAGGCATCCGGAGCGCGAGGCGGTGCTGGGTGGCGGCAGCGGGCTGAGCTACCGGGAGTTGACCGTCCGGGCGGACCAGATCGCCCGCTTACTGCTGGCGCGGGGGGTCCAGACGGAAGATCGGGTGGCGGTCTGCCTGCCGCGCACGCCGGAGCTGGTGGCGGTGCTGTTGGGCATCCTGAAGGCGGGCGCCTGTTACGTGCCGCTGGACGCCGCCTACCCGCGAGAGCGCCTGGAGCTAATGCTGCGGAGCAGCGGCGCCGCGCTGCTGCTCACCGACTCCTCACTCCTGCCGGGCCTGCCCGAATCCGAGGCGCGACCGCTGCTGCTCGACCAGCTTCCGGAGCCGCACGGCGCGGACCATCCGCCCGCGCCGTTTCCCACCGTCCACCCCGGGCAACTCGCCAACGTCATCTACACCTCGGGCTCCACCGGGGTGCCCAAGGGGGTGGCGATCGAGCACCGGAGTGTCGCGGCGCTGGCGGCGTGGGCGGGCAGGCTTTACTCCCCCGCGGAGCTGGCCGGGGTGCTGGCCGGCACCTCCATCTGCTTCGATCTGTCTGTGTTCGAGCTGTTCGTAACGCTCTGCTGCGGCGGCACCGTGGTGCTGGCGGCGAACGCGCTGGGGTTGAAAGACCTGCCGGAGCGGGACCGGGTGACCCTGGTCAACACCGTACCCTCCGCCATCAAAGAGCTGGCGCGCGTGGGAGGCATCCCGCCCGGCGTCCTTACGATCAACCTGGCCGGGGAGGCGCTCTCGCCCGAGCTGGTGGACCTCCTCTACGCCACCACCGGCGTCGAGCGGGTCTACGACCTCTACGGCCCCACGGAAGACACGGTCTACTCCACCTGCGCGCTGCGGCTGCCGCACTCCGCGGCCACCATCGGCCGGCCGCTTCCCGGAACCCGCGCGTATGTCCTGGATGCGGACCTGCAGCCTCCAGCCCCCGGAGAAGCCGGCGAGCTGTACCTCGGCGGCGCCGGGCTGGCCCGCGGGTACCTCCACCGGCCGGATCTCACCCACGAGCGGTTCGTCAGTTGCCCGGTCGCCGGCGCGCCGGATGAGCGGGTCTACCGCACCGGCGACCTGGTGCGGCGGCTGCCGGACGGCCAGCTCGAGTACCTCGGACGGCTCGACCAGCAGGTGAAGATCCGGGGCTACCGGATTGAGCTGGGCGATATCGAGGCGGCGATCCGGCGCCAGCCGGGCATCCGGGATACCGTCGTCACCGCACCGGAGAGCGCGACGGGCGACCGGCGGCTGGTGGCCTACGTCGTCTGGGAAGCGGGTGAGCCAGGCGAGCTTTCATCCCTACGCCGGGCGCTGGGAGATTCGCTGCCAGGCTACATGCTGCCGGAAGCGCTCGTAACACTAGACCGCATCCCGCTCACACCAAACGGTAAGATCGATCGTCGCGCCCTGCCGTTGCCCGCGGTCGACGACACGCCGGGCGAGCACCTCGCCCCGCGCACCGAGCTGGAGGCGGCGTTAGCCCGGATCTGGAGCCGCGTGCTCGGGCGAGAAGCCGTGGGGATCCACGACGACTTCTTCGACCAGGGAGGTCACTCGCTCCTGGCGATGCGGGTGCTCCAGCAGATCCAGCAGGAACTTTCGCTGGATCCACCGGTCCGCCTCTTGTTCGAGGAGCGGACCGTGGCCGGGCTGGCGGCGGCGCTGGCTCAACTACCTCCAGCGGCCACAACCGCAAGCCTGCCCCTCCCGCAGGCTGCGGAGGAGCGCGTGCCCGCCTCCGCGCAGCAAGAGGCCTTGTGGTTCCTGGAGCAGCTCTATCCCGGTCAGAACGGCTACAACATTCCGATCGTGCTGCGCCTCTCCGGTCCGGTGGATGGGGCAGCCCTCGCGAAGTGCCTGCAGGAGCTGGTGGCTCGCCACCCCTTGCTGCGATCCCGGCTTGCCGCCGACGCGAGCGGGGTGGGGCTGGAATTCACCTCCGTGCCGGACACCGTGCTGGTATACGCGGACCTGGAGTCCGTACCGGCGCCGCAGCGCGGGCAGGCCGCGCGGCAAGCCGCACTGCAAGTGTGCGACCCGCCGTTCGACCTCTCCGTGGCCCCTCTGTTCCGCGCGCAACTCCTGCGCCTCGGCGAGACGGAGTGGCGCCTGGTGCTGTGCATCCACCACGCGGTGGCGGATGGGCTCTCCATCGAGCTGCTCCTGCGGGAGCTGGGCGTTCTCTACAACGCCCGGAAGGCTGGGCACGCGACCCCGCTCGCCGAGATGGCGGCCGGTTACCCGGACTACTGCCGCTGGCAGGGAGAGCAACTCCGGGGAGATGCCCTCCGGACCCAGCGGAGTTACTGGAAGCAGCAGTTGGCCGGACTGGACCCGGTGCTGGCCTTTCCCGCCGACCGCCCCCGCCCGGCGCACTTCACGGCGCAGGGAGGGCGAGTGCGGTCTACCGTGAGCGCCCGCACGGTGCAGCGGGTGGAGGCCCTCGCCCGGCGGCAGAAGGTGACCCTGTTTATGGTGCTCCTGGCGGCGTTCGCCGTGCTGCTCCAGCGATACTCCCAGCAAGAGGAGCTGGGGGTGGGAACTCCCGTCGCCGGGCGCAGCCGGCCGGAGTTCGAAGGAGTGTTCGGGTATTTCGTCAACACACTGCCTTTGCGGATCGATTGCACCGGAGACCCTTCGTTCGCCGCGCTGCTCCGGCGGGTTCGAGAGACCTGCACCGGCGCCTTCGGGCATGCGGACCTCCCCTTCGCGCAGATCGTCGAGGCGCTGGAGGTGCCCCGCGATCCGTCTCGCGCCCCACTCACGCAAGCCTGGCTGACACTGCAGGATGAGCCGGCACACCTGCTCCAGTTGCGGGGGATCGAAGCGGAGTTGCTCCCCGTCGATCCAGGCACCGCCAAGGTCGACCTCCTGCTGATGCTCGAGCGAAGCGACGGCGAGATCCAGGCCACGCTGGAATACTACGCCAGCGTAACCGCACCGGAGACCGCCACACGGTTCCTGGAGCAGTTCGTCCGCCTGCTGGAGGCGCTCGACACGGCCGCAGAGCAGCCGCTCTCCCGGCTGCCGCTCCTTTCGGAGGCCGAGACGACGCGGGTGACCCGCACCTGGAACGAGACGCGGACCCCGTATCCCGCGGAGTCCGTCCACCGGCTGTTCGAAGCGCAGGTCCGGCGCACGCCGGAGGCCGCCGCTCTCGTCTCGGAGGAAGGCACCGTCTCCTATGCCGAGCTGAACGAGCGCGCCAACCGGATGGCGCGGTGGCTGCAGGCGAACGGAGCGGTAACTGGCGACCTGGTCGGGATCTACCTCCCGCGCTCCGCCGAGCTGGTGGCCGTGCTCCTGGGCATCCTGAAGGCCGGTGCGGCCTACCTGCCGCTGGACCTGGCCTCGCCGCCGGAGCGGCTCCGGATGATGCTGGCGGAAGCCGGGGCGCCGCTGGTGGTCACCAGCACGTCGCTCGCCGCCGCGCTGGGCGAGCCGGACTGCCGGGTCCTACAGATCGACGGTCCGGAAGCCAACCTCGCCGCCTACGCCGTGGGCAACCTCGACCTCGACGCGGCGCCGGACGACCTGGCGTACGTGATGTTCACCTCCGGCTCCAGCGGCAAGCCGAAAGGCGTGGAGATCCCCCACCGGGCGATTGCGCGGCTGGTGTTCGGGGTGGACTACTGCGCGTTCGGTCCCGCGGAGACGCACCTACTGCTGGCGCCGGTCTCCTTCGACGCCTCCACGTTCGAGCTGTGGGGAGCGCTCCTCCACGGGGGCCGGTGCGCGCTGTTCCCGGACGCGCTGCCCACGCTCGAGGCGCTCGGCGCCGCGCTGCGGGACTACGAGGTCACGACGCTCTGGCTCACGGCCTCGCTGTTCAACTTCGTCATCGACGAGGAGCCGGAGCTCCTGGGCGGCCTGCGCCGGCTCCTCACGGGTGGAGAGGCGCTCTCCGTGCCGCACGTGCGCCGGGCGCTGGACCTGCTGCCCCACTTGCAACTGGTGAACGGCTACGGTCCCACCGAGGGCACCACGTTCACCTGCTGCTTCCCGATCCCGCGGCCGCTGTCGGACTACTGCTCCGTGCCCCTGGGCTCCCCGCTCGCGAACACGCGCGTCTACGTGCTCGACCGCTCGCTTCAGCCCGTACCGATTGGCGTTGCCGGGGAGCTGTACATTGCCGGCGACGGCCTCGCCCGCGGCTATCTGAACGACGCGGAGCTCACGGCCAGGCGGTTCGTGAAGCTCACAATAGCCGGCGTGACCGAGCGCGCCTACCGGAGCGGGGACCTCGCTCGCTGGCGGGCGGATGGAACCCTGGAGTTCCTGGGCCGCGCCGATCGGCAGGTGAAGATCCGCGGTCACCGGATCGAGCCGGGCGAGATCGAAGCGCAACTCGGCCAGTGTGCGGAGGTTGCGGCGTCGGTAGTCCTGGTGCAGCCGGGCGCCGGGGGCGAGCCGGAGCTCCGCGCCTACGTGGTGCCCCGGCCCGGGCCTCCGCCGGACGAGACGGCGCTCCTGGCCCGCCTGGCGCAGCGCCTCCCGGCCTATCTCGTGCCAGGCCGCATCGCGTTCGTGCGTCGCCTGCCGCTCAC
>JAJFMS010000344.1 GCA_020696885.1 Armatimonadota bacterium
GAGATCATGTTCCGCATTAGCCGGCGGAGGCGAGGATCGTCGTCGACATAGAGGACCCGCAGCGGATCGAGCGGATCGAGCGCCTCGGGCGCCGGAACCGCCACTGTTTGCCCCCCGTTTCCCGCCTGTGGGAAGACAAGGCGCACTACCGTTCCCTTGCTGCACGCGCTCTCGATCTCTACCTGCCCGTTGTGGCGCTGCATCGTGCCGAACACCATCGCCAGCCCCAACCCGGTACCCCGCGCCCCTTTGGTGGTGAAGAACGGCTCCAGACACCGGCTGCGGGTTTCTTCGTCCATCCCGACCCCGGTATCCGCAACCTCTACGATCGTGCCTTCCCGGGTTCCGCTCCCCTCGGCACGCTGCGCCCGGAGCGTCAACACGCCGCCTTGGGGCATCGCGTCGACCGCATTGAAGACCAGGTTGGTGAGGACCTCACGGATCTCACTCTCGTTGCCGAGCAGGGGCGGAAGGTCGGGGGCCACTTCCAGACGGAGCTCGATCTGGGTGCCGTGTTCCTGCGGGATGTCCTTCCATCGGGCCCGGGTCAGGTCTGCCAGCTTGGGGATGAGCGCCTGGAGAGAGATGGCGCCCACGGGCTCACTCTGGTCCCGCTTGCGGTAAAACTCGCGCATCCGCTTTACGATCTGGGCGATGTCACCGCCGGCCGTCCGGATATCGTTCAGGTGGCTCCGCACTTGCTCGCTCAGACCGGTCTCGGTCATCAGGATCAACTCGGCAAAACCCACAATCGGCGCCAGTGAATTGTTGATGTCGTGCGCAATGCCCGATGCCATTTGCCCGAGCGCCCGGAGCCGCTCTTCCCGCATCATCGACTGCTGGGCCTGGCGCAGCTGATCGTTGGCGTCCTGGAGTTGGGTATTGAGGAGGGTGATCTGCGAGTTCTGGCTGCGGAGAGCTTCCTCCAGCCGTTGCCGCTCGGTGATGTCGAAGACCACCCCTTGCAGTTCGGTAAGCGCGCCGGAAGCGTCCCGCAGATACCGCGCATTGTCGCGAACCCATACTACGTGCCCGTCTCGGTGCAGCATCCGGTACTCGACGGCAAGGCAGGTATCGTTCGCGGCGGCCGCGTTAAGCGCGACGAGTACCGCATCTCGATCTTCCGGGTGAATTGCAGAGATCCGAAGGCCGGGGCGATTAAGCCAATCTTCCTGGGAATAACCAAGCAGCGGGACAATATCCGGGCTGACGTAGGTCACACGGTACGGTGGGGTGCTCTCGGTTGAGTAGATCGCCGCAGGAAGCTGTTCGAGCAACTGCCGGCACTTCATTTCCGCAGCACGGAGCTGGGTGTCAGCGCGCTTTCGCTCCGTAATATCCCGCTTGATCGCCACGAAGTGCCGTATCTCGCCGTCGCCGCCCCGTACTGGAGTGATGGTCATCTCCTCCGGATAGAGCGCTCCGTCTTTGCGCCGGTTGATCACCTCGCCGGTCCACACGGACCCAGCACGGATCGTATCCCACAGTTGTTTGTAGAACTCGTCGTCCTGTTGGCCCGATTTGAGCCGCCGCGGCTTCTGGCCTACCACCTCCTCCAGGGGGTAGCCGGTCATGCGGGTGAACGCGGGATTGACCCAGACCACGTTCCCCTCGCGGTCACTGATCAGGATGCCGTCCGCGGCCGCCGAAAGTGCCGCGGCCTGAAGCTCTGCCTGCTGCTCCGCCAGTACCCGATCCGTGATGTCTCGAGAGTTGATCACGATGCCGTTTACCGGAGGCACGTTCAGCAGGTTACTCGCAATACTCTCCATCACCCGCCAGGTACCGTCCTTATGCCGGCAGCGGTAATCAGCCCGCCGGATCGCTCCGTGGGCACCGGCCCCCTCCGCAAAGATCCGCGCGATGCGGGGTGCGTCCTCGGGGTGGATGATGTCGAAGCCGCTGGTGCCAACCAGCTCCTGTGGCTTATAGCCGAGCACCCGCTCGAGGGAAGGGCTCTCATACTGGACGATGCCCCGGGCGTCCAGGACCGCAGTAATATCCTGCGCGTTCTCGATCAGCGCCCGGAAATGGCGCTCGCTCTCCAGCAGCGCTTCCTCTGCCCGCCGGCGAGCTCGTCGCTCCTCGGCTTCCGCAACTTCGCGAGTAACCACAGGAGCGACGCGGCTGAGGTGGCTTTTCAGCACATAGTCCTTCGCTCCGGCGCGCATCGCGTCCACGGCGGCTTCTTCGCTCACCACTCCGGATACGAGGATGAACGGAAGTTCCGGGTCCGTCTCTCGCACCAGGCGCAGCGCCTCCATGCCGTCGAAGCCGGGTATCGCGTAGTCGGAGAGCACAATGTCCCACCGCTGCTCCAGCAGGGCCTCTTCCAGCTCGATTGCACCCTGCACTCGCTTCCATTGCGGCTCGAAGCCACCCTGTCGCAGCGCCGTCAGGACGAGGTGGGCATTGTCTTCCGAGTTGTCCAGGATCAGAACGCGTAGGGTACTCATGGTTTTGTGGCGCAACGTTTAGGGCGCAAGGTACTAGGGCGCAAGGTTCTAGGGCGCAAGGTAAGCTGCCGGTCCTTCGTTGCCGCCGGCGTGGCTTCCGAAGCCTGCGGTAGCGCAGGAGAGTAGTGTTGCGGAAGTGCCGGTGTCAGGATGCCCGGTCCGGTTGGTCCCGAACCGCCCGGTAGGCAGGCATTGGAAGGGCCGCTTCGACCCCACCCAACTGGGAATGCTGAAAGTATCGCGACCCCGTCGATGCGGCGAGCGCGGGGCACTCCGCTAGCTGTAGTACGGCCGACGCGGTCGTACTACAGCTTCATGGCGCCTGCGAGTGATCAGGGATGAGCACACGAAACCTCGACAGAATCTTCAACCCCCAGCGGATCGCGGTAATCGGGGCGAGTGACAACCCGACAGGTGTCGGCGCCCCAGTGCTGCGCAACCTGTTGAGCTCCGGCTTCGGCGGCGTGATCTATCCGGTCAACCCGAAGCGCGAAGCGGTGCAGGGAGTGCCGGCATACCCCCAGGTGGCGGCGCTGCCCCATACCCCGGACCTGGCGATCATCTGCACGCCCGCGCCGACGGTGCCGGGACTGATCCGGGAATGCGGGGAAGCCGGGATCGAGGGAGTGGTGGTGCTCTCCGCCGGTTTCCGGGAAGCGGGTCCGGAGGGACGGGCGCTGGAGGCGCAGCTCCGGGAGGCGGCCCAGCGTTTCCCCGGCATGCGGCTCATCGGCCCCAACTGCCTGGGGGTAATCGTGCCGCCGCTTCATCTCAACGCCAGCTTCGCTTCGGGCATGCCGCCGGCGGGCCACGTGGCGTTCCTCTCGCAGTCCGGCGCGCTCGGAACGGCCGTGCTGGACTGGGCGGCGGAGGAGGAGATCGGGTTCTCGGCATTCGTCTCCCTGGGAAACATGGCGGAGACCGGCTTCGGCGACCTGATCGACTACTTTGGCCAGGACCCGAACACCCACTCGATCATCCTCTACGTGGAGTCGGTGACGCAGGCGCGGCAGTTCATGTCCGCGGCCCGGGCGTTCTCCCGCACCAAGCCGATCGTCGCCTACAAGGCGGGACGGTTTGCGGAGTCCGCCCGGGCGGCGATCTCGCATACCGGTGCGATGGTGGGGGAGGACGCGGTCTACACGGCGGCCTTTCAGCGCGCCGGAATCGAGCGCGTCTACGACTTCGAAGAGCTGTTCGACTGCGCTGAGCTGCTAGGGCGCCAGCGACTTCCCCTGGGTGGCCGGCTGGCGATCCTTACGAACGCGGGCGGGCCGGGGATCATGGCCACCGACGCCCTGATGGCGTGCCGCGGCACCCTGGCGCAGCTCTCGGACCACACCCTGCATGAGCTGGATGCGATCCTGCCGGCAGCCTGGCCGCGGGCGAACCCGGTAGACATCCTGGGCGACGCGCCCGCTGAGCGGTTCGGTGCCGCCGCGCGCCTCGTGCTCGCGGATCCGGGCATCGACGCGCTGCTCGTCCTCCTCTCGCCACAGGCCATGACGGACCCGACGGCGGCGGCGCAAGCGGTGGCGGGAGCTGCGGTCACGAGCCGTAAGCCGGTACTCGCCTCCTGGTTGGGTGGGCGCAGCGTACGGGAGGGGATCCGCGTGCTCAACCATGCGGGGATCGCTACCTACTCCACGCCGGAACAGGCAGTGAGCGCCTTCATGCACCTGGTCTCGTATGCCCGGAACCAGGAGACCCTTTACGAGGCGCCCCGGGAGCTGCCCGCGGCCACGGACGGGGAGCGGGAGCGAGTGCGAGAGCTGCTTTCTTCCCCGAGCACCGCTGCCGGGGTCGTCCTCCCGGAGGCGACATCAAAGGCCGTCCTGGAGGCTTACGGCATTCCGGTCACCCGCACCCTCATTGCCGGCTGCGAGCAGGAAGCCGTGGAAGCCGCGGAGGGCCTCGGCTATCCCGTAGTGCTCAAGGTCGTTTCACCCCAGATCACGCACAAGACGGACGTAGGCGGCGTGGTGCTGAACGTGGAGCACGAGGCCGGCGTCCGCGAGGGGTTCCGCCGCATTGAAGCGGCGGTGCGCCGGCAGCGGCCGGAGGCGCGGTTCGACGGTGTCTCTGTGCAGCGGATGATCGCCGAAGCCGGGGTGGAGCTAATCCTGGGCGCGCGCAAGGACCCCGTCCTCGGGGCGGTGATCATGGTGGGGCTGGGCGGTGTCACCGCCGAGCTGCTGCAGGACCGGGCGCTGGGGCTCCCGCCACTGAACGAGCGCCTGGCCCGGCAGATGCTGGAGTCGCTGCGGGCCTGGCCGCTGCTGCAGGGCTATCGCGGACGTCCGGGCGTGGATCTGGACCGGCTGACGGAGGTTCTCGTCCGGTTTTCGTATCTGATCGCAAACCACCCGGAGATCGCCGAGCTAGATGTGAACCCGCTGCGGGCCACTCCAGCGGAAGTCATCGCGCTGGATGCGCGGGTGATCCTCGACCGGGAAGCCCTCGAGCATCCGGTTGAGCCGTACAGCCACCTCGCGATCCGCCCGGTACCCGACGACCAGCGGCGCTCCGTCGGGCTGCTGAACGGCACCCGTGTGACCCTGCGGCCGATCCGTCCGGAAGACGAGGCCCGTTGGCAGGAGATGCTCGCCGCTTGTTCCCCCCAGACGCTTCACGCCCGCTTCCAATCGACCACCAGCAGCGCCAACCACCAGGTGGCCTCCCGCTACTGCTTCATCGATTACGAT
>JAJFMS010000345.1 GCA_020696885.1 Armatimonadota bacterium
ACCTGAACACCTGAACACCTGAACACCTGAACACCTGAACACCTGAACACCTGAACACCTGAACACCTGAACACCTGAACACCTGAACACCGAGGCCTCCCAATGTCCCGCATCGACAACTTTCGCCGCCGCCTCTCCGAGCTCGCTGTCCCCGCGGCGCTGGTGACGGACCCGCTGAACGTGGGTTATCTCTCCGGTTTCACCGGCTCCAACGGCGCTGTACTGGTGACGGCGGAGCGGGCGGTGTTTGTTACGGATGGGCGGTACACCACGCAGGCGAAGCGGGAGTGTCCCGGTTTCGAGCTGGCGATCGCGCCGTCTAGCGGGGCGTTTACGGATGCCCTGGCGGAGCGGGTGAAGGACCTGGCGCCGGAATCGCTGGCGGTGGAGTCGGACCACGTCACCATCGCGCGGCTGAAGGAGCTGGAGGAGAAGCTGCCCGGTCTCGCGCTGCGGCCGCTCTTGGATCTCGCGTCGCCGCTGCGCCGGGTGAAGGATGCCGGGGAGATCGCCGCCATCCGTGAGGCGTGCGCTATCACGGACCGCGCGTTCGAGTACCTGCTCACGCTGCTGCGGCCCGGAGTCACGGAGCGGGAGATCGCGGCGGACCTGGAGCACTGGATGAAACGGAATGGCAGCGAAAAGCCGGCGTTCGAGACGATCGTGGTCTCCGGCGCCAACTCCGCGCTGCCGCACGGCCGGCCCACGGACAAGCCGCTGGAAGCCGGCGACTTCATCACGTTCGATTTCGGCGCGCGCGTGCGGCTCTATCCCAGCGACCTGACGCGGACGGTGGTGCTCGGAGCCGCCACGGATCGGCACCGGGAGGTCTACCAGACGGTGTTGGATGCCCAGTTGGCCGCTATCGAAGCGATCCGGCCCGGTGCGGACGGCAAGGCGGTGGATTCCGTGGCGCGAGACCTGATTGCAGCCCGCGGCTTCGGGGCGAACTTCAGCCACGGCCTGGGGCACGGCATCGGCCTGCACATCCACGACCACATCGCCTTCTCCCAGCGCGCGGAGGTGACGCTGGAGCCGGGGATGGTGGTCACCGTGGAGCCGGGCATCTACGTAGAAGGCTGGGGCGGCGTGCGCATCGAGGACGACGTGCTGGTGACCGCGGACGGCCACGAGGTGCTCACCCACGCCCCCAAGCAGTTGATCGAAGTGCCGGTCTGATCCGACTGAGCCCGCGGAGTTTTTCAACCGCAGCGTGCCCGTATGGGAGGCGCAGAGGACGCGGAGAGGGGAAAGAGTTAGCCGCAGATAAACGCAGATGCACGCAGATAGGGGAATGGATGTGGCTCACCCAGGCCATCGCCGCCACCACATCGCTGGGATTCTGCGGAGAATTATGTGAGCCCCACTGGTGAGGAGATAGAGCTGTGAATCAACCCAATCCGAGTTTACCCCGCGTCGGCCGGGGGCGCTTACGTTCTGCCGCGGTGGCCGCGCTGATGATGGCTGCCGGTATCGGCATCGGCCTCGTCGCGCGGGCCGCCGACCCGGTCGGCTACACGGACACGCCGCCCATCTTCCCCGGCAGCAAGTGGAAGGTCCACGACGCAGCCCGCCCGCAGCCGCGGGTGATCGATCCCGGCACTCCCAGTACGGCCGACCAACCCGGGCGCCCACCGTCCGACGCGACGGTGCTGTTCGACGGCAAAGACCTGTCGAAGTGGCGCGACGGCAAGGGCGAGGCGAGCGGCTGGAAGATTCAGGATGGCGCCATGATCGTGCCGCCGAAGGGCACGCCGGGCGGCGGCACCATCTTCACCCGGGAAGAGTTCGGCGACTGCCAGCTCCACGTGGAGTGGGCCGCCCCCACGCCCCCCAAGGGCGACAGCCAGGGGCGTGGAAACAGCGGCATCCTCTTCTTCGGGCTGTACGAGATCCAGGTGCTGGACAGCTTCGACAACCCGACCTACGCGGACGGGGGCGCCTCCGCGCTCTACGGCCAGTACCCGCCGCTGGTGAACGCCTCTCGCAAGCCGGGCGAGTGGCAGATGTACGACATCTTCTTCACCGCCCCGGTGTTCAAAGACGGCAAGCTGGAGAAGCCCGCGTACGCCACCGTAATGCACAACGGCGTGTTGGTGCACAACCACTCGGAGATCCTGGGACCGATGCTCCACCGGGTGGCGACCAAATACACCCCGCACGGCGCGCGGGGCTCGCTCAGCCTGCAGGACCACGGCGATCCGGTGCGTTATCGCAACATCTGGATCCGTGAGCTGAAGGCCTACGACGAGCCGTAATCGGCTCCGGCGCGGCTGGTCGTGGCGTCGATCACGGCCAGCCGCGCCGAATGTCGCTTCCGCTGAATTCGGCGGGGCAGACCTTGCGAAACGCAGACCGATTGCCATGATTAGTAACGGAGTGCGGAATAGAGCACTCACCGCGATGCCCCGGCGGTAGTTGGTGCCGGTTGCTCGCCGTGTTACGTCCTGGAGATCGATTGTGCGCAGTACCATCCTCCTCTCGGCGTCCCTGATTGCCGCCACGCTGTCCATCGCCCCGCTTCAACCTGCACGGGCTCAGGCCGAGCAGGCTCAACCGGCGTTTGCCACCTATGCGGATGCGCTGGCTGCCGGAAAGCGGCTCTGGCTGCAGAGCAAGCCGGCCGAAGCCCGGATGGCGTACGAAGCGGCGTTCACCCTGGCGAAGACGCCGGGAGAACGCGCCGACGCCCGCTTCGGAACCGCGGAGACCTACCCCAAAGCCGGAGAGGCCGCCGAGGCCCGGGCGGATTACAGCAAGGTGCTGCTCATCCCGGACGTGCCTCCCGCCGCGCGGGTGAAAGCGCTCATCGGCCGCGCCAATACGCACCTCCGGAGCTCATTTCCGTCCGGCACGGACATCAACGCCGCCCTGGAGTCGCTGGACATCGCCACCAAAGTGGAGAACGCCTCAGACCAGGACCGCGCCTTTGCGCACGTACAGCGGGCCAACCTCCTTTTCCGCACGGGGCAGGTGGATAAGGCGCAGCTGAACCTGGCGGCCATCCTGGCGCTTCCCGAAGCCCGGCCGGACCAGAAGGCCGACGCCCTGATCGGAATGGGCAACTTCCACTTCCAGCGCAAAGAGCTGGTGAAGGCGCGCGCGGCTTGGGCGCAGGTGCCGGAGCTGATGGTGAGCCACGAGCAGAAGGTCACCGCCTACCGCAGCCTGGCCCAGAGCTACGTAGCGGAGAAGCAGGTAGCGCCTGCGCTGGCAGAGCTGGAGAAGGCCGTGCAGCTTCCGGGGCTGGGCGGTGGCGATAAAGCGGTGCTCCTGAACGAAGTGGGTGGCCTGCAGTTAGCCGTGGGGCAGTTCACTGCGGCGCGTGAAAGCTTCACGAAGATCGTGGCGCTGCCGGATGCCGGTGCGATCCAGAAGCGGGACGCCGCCCACAACGTGGGCAGAGCGTATGCCGGAGAGAAGAACTACACCGCCGCCCGGTCCGAGTGGGAGAAGCTCGCCGTCGACAAGAGCTCGACCCACGCGGTGCAGGCACTCCACTCCATCGCGCTGAGTCACGCGGAAGAGAAGCACTACCCCGAGGCCCGCGCTGCCATCGATCGGTGGCTGGGCCTTCCGCAGAACGATTACTGGAAGGAAGACGGGTGGCAACTGCTGGGGCAGGTGTATGAGCTGGAGAGCAACTGGACCGCAGCCCAGGGTGCGTATCAGAAGCTCATCCAGCTCCCACAGGCGCGGAGTAGTCGAAAGGTGCGCGCCATCATGGGCCTCGTCCGGACGCACGAGGCGGAGAAGAACGCGGAGGCGGCGCTCCAGGACTACACGCTCCTGCCGGAAGCCCTCAAGTCTGCCCAACAGCGCTCGCCGGCCGAGATGGCGGAGGTCGACCAGCTCCGTAGCGCCCTCACGCAGCACCTGGGCAAGCTAGCCGCCGGTTATAGCAAGGAGACAGCGACCCTACCTGCTGCCATCACCCTCTACCGGACCTCCCAGAAGCTGCAGTTGATCGACGCGGGCATCGCCGCGGTCACGCTGGACCTGGGGGATCTGCTCCTGAGCCACGGGATGCTGGATGAAGCGAAGGCCGAATACCAGAAGGTGGCCCCGCTTCGGTTTGCCGGTGACGAACAGAAGAAGAAGGCGGTCGCGAAGCTCAAAGAGATTGAGGAGAAGAAAGCCGCGGGGTGATCCCCGCGGCGCCGGCCGCCTGTCACGGCGTGGCCAGCGCCCAGCCGTAGAGGAAGAACGACCCCGTCTCTCGGACCTCGGCCCGCAGCCCGTGGGCTTGGAGACATTCTCGCAGGTCAGCCGGGTCGTAGAAGCGCTTCACGATCCGGAACTCCCGGCCGTCGTTCAGGCGGCGCGTCAGCCACGCCTGCTCCTCTTCCGGCAGCGGCTGATCCGCAGTAGTGGTGAGCGGGTCTCGCTGGGAGTCCACGAAGAAGAAACAGCCGCCCGGCCTCAGTGCGCGACGCACCGCGGCCAGGAAGCCGTCGAGCCGCTCCGGAGGCACGTGGGAGAGCCAGAAGGCGGCTACCACGGCGTCGTACTCCCGCTCCGGCTGCCACTGGAACAGGTCGGCCTGGACGTAATCTACCCGCTCGCTGTTCACGCGCCCGCGGTTGAGCTCCAGCATCTCCGCGCTGCCGTCCACAGCAGTGAGCCGCTCCGCGGTGGCCGCGAGCACCGTCGTCCAGTTGCCGGTACCGCACGCCAGCTCCAGCAGGTCCCCGGTAAGCTGCAGATCGGCCAGCGCGGCATACACCTCGTCCTGCTCGCGGAACCAGCGGCCGTTGGCCTCGGGGCCGTGATCGTACCGCCCACGGCGCTCCCACCACTCATCGTACTCCGGAGCGCGGGCGCGATAATACTCTTGCTGGGCCGCCAGGAACTCCCGGCCAAATTCAGGTGCTGCCATTCGCCTTCGCTTTCCTAAGAGCCGATCCTGGTGGGCAGAATTATTTACCACAAAGACACGAAGGCACTAAGGGTGTGTTTGGAAGGGGCGGGGGCATGCGGTGCATGTAGGCTCCGCCCTCTCTGCGAGAGGGTTCCCCCTTTCCCTCTTCGTGCCTTCGTGTCTTTGTGGTTATGAATGGGTCTACGGCATCTCGGCCGGCGTTACGCGCAGGGAACCGGTAGACCGTGTCGAATTCTCTCGCGAGGTGGATGCCGGGTGAGCA
>JAJFMS010000346.1 GCA_020696885.1 Armatimonadota bacterium
AGGCGCACTACGGCACCCCGCAGGATGTCGAATGGGCCGTGGCGGGCGGGCAGATCTCCATCGTACAGTCCCGCCCGGTTACGGCGGTGGGAAGCATGACGGCGGACTCCGCGGCGGACGCCGGCGGGCAGGTGGTGATCGTCCGCGGCCTCGCCGCCTCTCCCGGCCTGGCGGCGGGCCCGGCGCGCCTCCTCCAGTCGCTGGCCGAGAGCGCCCGTCTCCAGCCGGGAGACGTGCTGGTAACGCGGAAGACCGAGCCGGACTGGGTGCCGCTGATGAAGAAGGCCTCCGCCATCGTGACGGACGAGGGCGGGATGACCGCTCACGCCGCCATCGTTTCCCGGGAGCTCGGGATCCCGTGCATCGTCGGGACGCAAGAGGCGACGCGCCGGATCCCGGACGGCGCCGAGGTAACGGTGGACGCCCGTGCGGGGGTGGTCTACCGCGGGCGGCGAGCCGAGCCGAGCGTTGCGGCGGCAGCACCTGCTCCAGCGGCGGAGCGACCGGCGGCCCCGGTGACCGCGACCCGGCTGTACGTGAACCTCGCGCAGCCGGAGATGGCGGATCGGATCGCCGCGGAAGACGTGGACGGCGTCGGGCTGCTGCGGATCGAGTTCATGGTCCAGGCCATCACCGGCAACACCCACCCTCGGAAGCTGATCCAGGAGGGCCGAGGCGCCGAGTTCAGGGACGGCCTGGCGGACCACCTCGCGCGGTTTGCTCGCGCCTTTGCTCCCCGGCTGGTGGTGGCGCGCACCACCGACTTCCGCACCAACGAGTACCGGAACATGGGCGGCGGCGCGGAGTTCGAGCCGGAAGAGGCGAACCCGATGATCGGATACCGCGGCGCTTACCGGTACCTGCGGGAGCCGGACCTCTTCCGATTGGAGCTCGAGGCGTTCAAGCGCGTGCGGGACGAGGAGGGGCTAAAGAACCTGGTGCTGATGCTGCCGTTCGTCCGCACCCTTTCGGAACTGCGCGCCTGCCGGCGGCTGATGGATGAGGTGGGGTTGACGGACGATCCGGGCTTCCCGCTCTGGGTGATGGCCGAGGTGCCGTCGATCCTCTACCGCCTGCCGGAGTACGTGGCGGAAGGGGTGACGGGCGTCTCCATCGGCTCCAACGACCTGACCCAGCTCATGCTTGGCGTGGACCGCGACAGCGGTACCCTCTCCTCGCTGTTCGACGAGCGCGACCCTGCGGTGCTGGGCGCCATCCGGGACATCATCCGGAGCTGCCGCGAGAACGGCGTCACCTGCTCCATCTGTGGGCAGGCGCCTTCGGTCTACCCCGAGATCACCGAGAAGTTGGTGGCGTGGGGAATCACCTCCATCTCCGTCAACCCGGACGTGCTCTCGAAGACACGCCGGATCATCGCGGCCGCCGAGCAGCGGCTGCTCCTGGAAGCGGCCCGCGGGAAGCCGGGAGCCGGTTAAGATGGCGCACGTTACGCACACGCTGCGGCTCCGGCGCTGGGGGATCGACACGCACCAGGAAGCGGTGATCTACCTGCGCCGCGACTGCCCGGTGTGCCGTTCCGAGGGGTTCGCGGCGCAGGCGCGCGTGCGGGTAACCACGGGAGACCGGTGTGTCATCGCCACGCTGAACATCGTGAACGGGGAACTGCTCGCGCCGGGCGAAGCGGCACTCTCCGAGGCCGCATGGGAGCACCTGGACGCGCGCGGCGGCGATCCGGCCACGATCTCCCACGCCCCTCCCGTGGACTCCATGAGCCACGTCCGGGCCAAGGTCTACGGTAAGACCCTCTCCGCGGAGGCGATGACTGCCATCGTGCGGGACGTGGTGGACGGGCTCTACTCGGACATCCACCTCGCCGCCTTCATCACCGCCTGTGCCGATGACCGGCTCTCCCCGGCGGAGATCATCTCGTTGACCCGGGCCATGGTGGACGCGGGGGAGCGCCTTACCTGGCCCACCGCGCTAGTGTTGGACAAGCACTGCGTCGGCGGCCTTCCCGGCAACCGGACCAGCCCCCTGGTGGTCGCGATGGTCACCGCGTTGGGGCTGGTGATGCCGAAGACCTCCTCTCGCTCCATCACCTCGCCGGCCGGGACGGCGGATTCCATGGAGACGCTGGCGCCGGTGGACCTGGACCTCCAGCAGATGCGCCGCGTGGTGGAGCAGGAGGGCGGCTGCCTCGTCTGGGGCGGCGCGGTCCGGCTGAGCCCCGCGGACGACATCCTGATCCGGGTGGAGCGTTCGCTGGACCTGGATAGCGAGGGACAGCTCATCGCATCGGTGCTATCCAAAAAGATCGCGGCGGGCTCCTCGCACGTCGTCATCGACATGCCGGTGGGACCCACCGCGAAGGTGCGTTCGCCGGCAGCCGCGGGCGCGCTATCGAGCTCCCTGCGGGAAGTAGGCAAGGCGCTGGGACTGGAGGTGAGGGTGTTGGCAACGGACGGCTCCCGTCCCGTGGGCCGGGGGATCGGTCCCGCGCTTGAGGCGTGGGACGTCCTCTCCGTGCTGCAGGGAGAGCCCAATGCGCCGGCGGACCTCCGCGCCCATGCGGTGCTTCTGGCCGGGCAGTTGGTGGAGATGTGCGGCCGGGCCGCGGAGGGAGAAGGCGCGGTGCTGGCCGACGCGGTGCTGGCGGACGGCCGCGCCTGGCGGAAATTCCAGGCGATCTGCGCGGCGCAGGGCGGGCTGCGCGAGCCGCCGCGAGCC
Source organism: Armatimonadota bacterium (assembly GCA_020696885.1). The sequence continues at coordinate 2,689 of JAJFMS010000346.1, forward strand.
GGCTTCACCCAGACGGTGGAGGCTCCCTGCGCGGGGCGAATCACGGCGGTGGATAACCGGCTCCTGTCGCGCGTCGCCAAGCTGGCCGGCGCGCCGAAAGCGAAGGCGGCCGGGCTCCTGCTCCATACCAATGTGGGCTCCCACGTGGCCGCGGCGCAGCCGCTGTTTTCCATCCACGCGGAGACGCCGGGTGAGCTGGCCTACGCCCTTTCGTATGTCCAGACGCACCCCGGCATCTTCAGCATCGAGGGAGCGAAGGACACCGGTATTACTGGTACGTCCGGGGATTGAGCCTGAAAGTCAGGCGCCCTCCGCTGTGGTTCGCTGCGCGGCACCGATCGTGAGCAGGAAGGCGGCGTCCCGGACGGCTTCCACCGCATGCGGCACAGCGGCGGGCAGCGTCAGGACCTCGCCCGGACCCAGGTAAAGGATCTCCTCTCCGGCCTGAAACCGGAGCTCACCGTCCACCACCTGCAGCGTAATCGGTCCCGGCGCCTGGTGCTCGCTCAGACCTTCGCCGGTCCGCAGCGCCTGCAGCAGCACGCGCAGGCCGGGCATCTTCAGCAGCATCACGCCATCGCGGCCGTGTTCCAGATAGGTGGGCTCTTCGCGCAGCTCCCTTACCAGCGCCTCCAGCGGGAAGGTGTGCAGGCTCCCTTCATGCAGCCGCGTCTGCCGGCCGGCTCGTGTTCTCTCCAGTAGCATCGGTTTCTTCCTTCCCGACTGCGGCGGCGCTTGCGCCCGTCGGTTCGGTCTGCAGACTCACAGACTACGGCGCCTCCGTCCGTTCGGGCACGGGCAGCTCCGCAATCAAGCGGGTGAGCGCGTCGATCCGCGCCCGTGCCCGCTCCGGCTCCCCTTCCCGGACAGCGTCGATGATCGGCTCCAGCACGCTCCGACAACCGAGGTCCCCGCGCCGGCCGCCCAGGGCGTGGAACAGCGGACAGTACTGGCAGCGCGAGTCCGCGGCCCCCGGCCGTTCCGCGAACAGCTCCTCCGAGAGGTCGCAGAGCGAGGTCATGGAGGTCACCAGCCGCAGCGCCTCTTCCGGGTGGGGCACCAGCGCTTCACCGATGGCCTGCCACCGCCGCAGGGTGTTCCGCCGCGCCGCTTCCCAGTCCTCGGGAGCCGGGGGACGCGGGCCGGCCCCCCGCAGCGCCAGCGCAGCCACGTCTTCCCCCGGAAAAACGGGCAGCAGCCGATCGAGCCCCAGTATCTGCAGCAGCCGCTCCGGAAACGGTCCTCCGGCCACGAGAGCGAGGCGAGTGCCGTCCTTTCGCAGACTCCGATAGGCGTCCAGCAGGGTCATCACCCCGTCCACGTCGATGAAGTCGATCCCGGAGAGGTTGATCGTGACCACCGGATGGCGCATCGGTCCCAGCCGGTCGAGCTCTCGCTGCAGCACACCCGCGGTCGGCAGGGTCAACTGCCCCGTGCAGCGGACTACCGGCCCGTATTGGCCCGGCAGGCGATCGATCGTCAGTTGGTCCGCCGGCGCCCGCGGGTGCTTCTCGTGGTGCGCTCCGTGCTCGTGAGACATCTTCTGCTCCTCCGTCCCATCTGGCTTCAGGATACCCCGTTTCACGCCGGAGCGCTGCCCGGAGTGCTGCTGCCGGGAGGGGAGCGATGTCGCCGTTCTGCGGAAGCCGCTGCCGGAGCGATCGTGTCAGCGCGGCTCAGGGCGGGCATCCTGCACTCAACAGCTTGGGACGGCGCGGAGCCGGAAAGGAGCGAGAGATGACGGATAAGCAGCTTCACGACGAGATCCTGGCGGAGCTTGAGCTCGAGCCCGAGATCCACCCGGAGCGCATCGGGGTTTCGGTGGTAGACGGAGTGGTGACCCTCACCGGGCCGGTGGAAACGTATAGCCAGAAGCTGGCGGTAGAGCGCGTGGTCAAGCGCATTTACAGCGCGCCGGCGGTGGTGGATCAATTGCAGGTGAACCTTCCGTCCCGGGACGAGGTGTCCGATCAAGAGCTGGCCCACGCGGCGGTCGACGCGATCGGCGGTCTCCCACAGGTTCCCCCGGACACCGTCCGGGTGATGGTGCGCGAAGGGCACCTGGTGTTGGAAGGAACGCTGGACTGGCCGCACCAGTGCGCAGCCGTGGAGGCCGCGGTTCGCCAGCTCCAGGGAGTGCGAGGCGTAACGAGTCACCTCCGCCTGACGCCGCCGGTGGCGGCGGACGCGGTGCAGGAGCTCGTCACGCTGGCGCTGCGCACCCAGAACCTGGTGGAAGGCGATGGCATTACCGTGGAGGCGATCGGCGGGATGGTGATCCTGCGGGGGAAAGTATCCTGCGCGCGCGTGCGCGACGAGGCGGAGCAGGCCGCCTGGATGGCCCCCGGCGTCATGGAAGTGGAGAACTGGGTGTCGGTAGCGAGCTGAAACCCGCGCGCGGCGGAGGCGGGGGTTGCCGGGAGGAGCTCCTCCCGGCAACCCGCTCTCC
>JAJFMS010000347.1 GCA_020696885.1 Armatimonadota bacterium
AACCCCGACATCAACTTCATGCTCAAAGAGTTCGTGGAAGCCAGCCGCAGGGTCGCAAAGGACGAAAAGGTGCCGCTGGTCGACGTCTACGAGTTCTTCCGGCATCGCAAGGACTGGGAAAAACTCTTCCCGGACGGCATCCACCCCAACGCCGAAGGCCTTGCGATGATCGCCGTGGCTTTGCGAACCCCGGAGAGTCTTAGCCGCAGATGAACGGGGAAAGGGAAAGGGGATTTAGCCGCAGATGAACGCGGATGCACGCAGATGGGGACGATTTTAACCACAGATGAACGCAGATGGACGCAGATGGAGAAGGCAGATTCTAACCGCAGATGAACGCAGATGGACGCAGATAGAAATCAGGATGATAGGGGTTGCAGCGGCGGCCAGGACGTTCACCGTAGTCCCTGTTTTCCCGATGGGTTGAGACTGTTCCCCGCAGCTATGCCCTCCCATCCGTCCGCGTCCATCCGCTCTCCCCTATCTGCGTGCATCCGCGTTCATCGGCGGTTAGAATCTGCCTTCTTCCTATCTGTGTCCCCCCGTGTTCATCTGTGGTTGATTTTCCTTTCCCCCATCTGCGTGTATCGGCGTTCATCTGCGGCTAAAACTCGGTGCTACAGCCCCGCCTCGCCCATTACGCGGCGATAGGCCTGCCAGGCGCGTTCCGCCAGGTCGCCGGTGGTGTGCGGCAGCGGGTGCCGCGGTTGGCCGCAGGGAATGCCTTCGCGGGTGAGGATGGTGTGCAGGGAAGCGAGGTTGCAGCCGATAGTGACCTCGTGGACGAGCTGCACGGCCAGCTGCATCCGGTGGCGGGCTTCTTCCCACCGCCCGGAGACGGCTGACTCCTCCACCGCCGCGAACAGCCGGATCGCCACGTTCTGCGTGCTGCCGATCGCGCCGTCCGCGCCCTGCGCCTGCGCCGCCAGGTACGACTCGTCGGCGCCGGAGAGCACGTTCAGCCGCCCTCCGCTGGCGATCTTGAGGCGCGTTAGCTCATACATGTTCAGGCTGGTGAACTTGAGGCCGCGGGCGTGCGGCACCTGCATCAGCGCCTCCACGTAGCTCTCCACCGTGCTGTTCGGAATGGCGAAGCTGTAGGCGTAGAACGGCAGCTCGGAAGCGCTCGCGATGCGGCGGTAGTGCTCCATGGAAGACGAGAGCGTCGGCGGATAGTACATCGGCACCACGCTGCTCACCGCGTCCGCGCCGATCTCGCCGCAGTGCCGCGCCAGCTCCACTGCGTCTTCCACCCGGATCGCGCCCACGTGCACCATCACCGGCAGCCGGCCCGCCGCCGTGCGCACGGCGGCCTCCGCGATCGCTTTTCGCTCTTCCACCGTGAGCAGCGGGCCCTGGCCGGTGCTGCCGCACAGGTAGACGCCGCCCGCCTCCTCCTCGATGAACTTTTCAATCAGCAGCGGCACGCTCTCCAGGCGCAGCCGCCCGTCGTCGTGCATCGGCGTCACCATCGCGGGCCAGTTGTGCGTGAACCAATCGTATGCCATTGCCAGTGCCTCCCGGGCGAGGAGCCGGATCGATCATCGCGCTCACCGCGTTAATCCGTGTCGACGAGCTCCTGTTTTCGAGTCCGTTCACTACCCGGCCGAGCGCGACCTTCTAGCTTCCCGGAGCCGGCGGGCGCCGCGCCCGCGTTTGCCTCCGAGCTCCTCCGGGTAATGTGCAGCGGATCATCCCGTGGCCGAAGCAGCGAAGTTGCTGCGGGGCGCCGGGGAAGCTGCTGAAGGAGTTAACAATGATGACCACCAATCGAGTAACCGCGGTTTTTGACAACCGGAGCCAGGCAGAGCGAGCGATTGCGGCGCTGCGCCAGTTGGGCATCACGGATCACCAGGTTTCCGTAGTCTCGCAGCACGGCGACGATGCGACGGTGACCGGTAGCGGCACCGTGGCGCACGACGCAGGGGCGCATGATGACGGCACCGGAGAGCGGATCGGCAAGGGCGCCCTGGCGGGCGCGGCCACCGGCACCCTCTTCGGCCTCGCGGCGCTGGCGATCCCCGGCGTCGGGCCGTTCATCACGGCCGGCTGGCTGGCTTCGGCCCTCGGGGTGACGGGCGGCGCAATGGCGGCCGGCGCGATCGTCGGCGGCACCTCGGGCGCCCTCGCTGGGCTGTTCGCGAAGGCCGGCTACGATGAGCACGAGGCTCATTACTACGGCACCGCCGTCGAGCGCGGCGACGTGGTGGTGGCCGTGGATACGAGCGGCACGGTGGTCAGCGCCGCCGAGGTGCGGTCCATCATGAGCCAGTACGGCGGCCAGATGGCGGGCGGCAGCACCACCGCGATGGCGGCCTGACGGTAGGGCGCGAGCCGGTGTCACCGGGTGGTTTGGCCGCAGGTGACGCCGGACGGTAGTCTGTCCTCGGCCGGGTCTGGAGATCCAGACCCGGCCGAGGATTTTGCGTTTATCGGGCGTCCGGCGCTTGGTGCACCCCTGGCCGGAGGGCTTTGCACCCCGGCGCGTCGAACGGACGGGAGGTGGCGAACGTAATCCTTCATCTGATCCGATCAGCGAGACCCGCATGGCACCGATCCAGAAGTCAAGCAAGTTCCCGGACGATCTCGGGCGTGTGCCGGTGGGAGTGCTGCTCTCCTTCTCGCTGCTCGGCATCCCGCTCCTCCAGGCGGCTGCGCAGCCCGGCAAAGTAGCAGCCCCAGTCGCCGTGGTGGACTACAACCGGGACATCCGCCCGATCCTCGCCGCCAACTGCTTCTCCTGCCACGGGCAAGACGCATCCGCCCGCCAGGCCAACCTCCGGCTGGACCTCCGCGAGGCCGCCATCGCGCTCCACGGCGGCAAGCGGGCGGTGGAGCCGGGCAACCCGGCCGCCAGCACCCTGGTCGCGCGGCTCAACGCCACGGACGGCCGGATCATGCCGCCGGCCGCCAGCGGGCACCGGCTCAACGCCGAGCAGAAGCGGCTCCTCACGGCCTGGGTCAAGCAGGGCGCGCCGTATGCCGTCCACTGGTCGTTCGCCCCGCTCAAGCGGCCCCTGGTCCCCGCGATCCGCGCCCCGAAGGGAGCGGTGCGGAACCCGATCGACGCCTTCGTCCAGGCCCGCCTCGCGAGGGAAGGCCTGGCCCCGTCTCCCCAGGCGGACGCCGCCACCCTCCTCCGCCGCGTCTCCCTCGACCTCACCGGCCTCCCTCCCACCGCGCAAGAACTCGAGACCTACCTGAGAGACCTCCAAACCGAGCGGCCCACCAAGTCCCCAACACCCGGCGCGTACGAGCGCGCCGTCGACCGCCTCCTCGCCTCGCCCCGCTATGGGGAGCACTGGGCGCGGATGTGGCTGGACCTCGCCCGCTACGCGGATACGCAGGGTTACGAGAAGGATGGCCCCCGCACGATCTGGCGCTACCGCGACTGGGTGATCGACGCCTTCAACGCGGACCTCCCGTACGACCAGTTCACCATCCAGCAGCTTGCCGGCGACCTGTGGGCAGCCGAAGAGCTGAAGCGGCGCGCCGGGGTGGAGGGAAATGGGGAAACGGGGATGCGGGGAAATGTGGGGGGAGCGGGCGCTTCCATTTCCCCATCTCCTCGTTTCCCCATTTCCTCCCTTGCCGAGCTGCCGGCGGACCTGCGCGGCGCGATCTTGGCCACGGCGTTCCACCGGAACACCATGACCAACACCGAGGGCGGCACGGACCCCGAGGAGTTCCGCGTGGCGGCGGTCAAAGACCGGGTCGACACCACGGCGCAGGTCTGGATGGGACTGACGATGGGATGCGCCAAGTGCCACACCCACAAGTACGACCCGATCACCCAGAAGGAGTACTACAGCTTCTACGCCCTTTTCAACCAGACGGAAGACGCCAACCGGGGCAATGAGACGCCCACCGTCGCCGCGCCCACGGATGAGCAGTTCCTGCAGATCACCGCGCTGGACGAGAAGCTGAAGGGCCTGCGCGAGGCGTTCTCCCGTCCGCATCCCGAGCTGGAAGGCCCGCAGCGAGCCTGGGAAGCGGAGCTGGCGGCGAAGAGCCTCTGGACTCCCCTCCGCTTCGAGAGCGCGACTGCCACGAGCGGCGCGAAGCTGCAGCACCGCGCGGACGGCGCCGTGCTGGTATCCGGCGCCCGCGCCGAGAAGGACCTCTACACGCTGACGCTGACGCTGCCCCGTGCCGCAGTCACCGCCTTACGACTGGAGGTGCTCAAAGACTCCTCGCTGCCGAACGGCGGCCCCGGCCGGGAGGCCACGGATCAGAACGTGGTGACGTCCGAGCTCACTGTGGAGCGGATCGCCGCCGGCGGCGAGCGTTCTCCGGTCCGGCTGAAGAACCCCCGCGCGGATTTCGAGCAGGGTGGCTGGCCGATAGCCGGCGCCGTGGACGGCAGCCTCGATAAGGGTTGGGCGTTCTCGCCGCAGAATGCCCAGCCGCACGTGGCCGTGTTCGACCTGGACACCCCGCTTACCGCTGATGGCGGCAGCCTGGTCGTCACCATCCGCCAGGACTACCCAAAGCTGCACCACGGCTGCTTCCGTGTCTCCGTGAGCGGTGCCGAGCCGAAGCTCCTGACCGCGGACCTGCAGCCGTTCGCGGAGGTCGCCGCCCTCCCGCGCGACCGGCGCACCCCCGAGCAGCAGCGCCGCCTGGACGAGGCGTTCCGCCAGACCATGGAGCCCACGGCCGCCATCTACCGGGAGATCGCGGCCGTGGAGAAGGAGCGGGACACCCTCTCGAAAGCGATCGCGGCCACGCCGATCCTCCGCGACCTCGCGACGGACAAGCAGCGCGTAACGCGGATCCACCAGCGCGGCAACTTCCTGGATCCGGGCGAGACGGTTACGCCTTCGGTCCCGAGCGCCTTCAGACCGCTGCCGGCAGGCGCGCCGCTCAACCGCCTCGGCGCCGCGCAGTGGCTGGTGTCGAAGGACAACCCGCTCACGGCGCGCGTGGCTGTGAACCGCGTCTGGTCACGGCTCTTCGGCGCCGGCCTGGTGGAGACGGAAGAAGACTTCGGCACCCAGGGCTCCGCGCCCACGCACCCCGAGCTGCTGGACTGGCTGGCGTATGGCTTCGCCAATGGAAATGGCGCCTCCGGCGGGGGAAATGAGGAAATGGGGAAACGGGGAAATGGCGGCTTTGCC
>JAJFMS010000348.1 GCA_020696885.1 Armatimonadota bacterium
CAGTTGCCCCCGCGGCACTGCGGGGAAATTCAATTCCGGCAATTGTAGCACGGTCGGCCCGCCGGAAACGCCGCGTTGTGGCCGCGCGAGGTGCCGAGGCTGTGCGGAGGCGGTCAATGATCGGTGCAGCGTGACCAGGACAGCAACGAACGGGCGTCTCGTAATGCATAATCCGTGATGCGTAAGAGGATACGGCCATGGCGCGAGGCGTTTACGCATTACGCAGCACGCATTACGCGCTCGCGGGTAGCCCACGCACATCAAGGCGCTCGCCCGCCCGGATCGTGAAACGCACCCCGCGCCGTCTGCGGCGGAGGAACCCCGGGACGGGTGGCGTAGCTGAAGGGGACACTTCAGCTTAAGGAGATCCAATGCCAGGCGCTTACCGGGTTGACGGGACACAGCGAGTTCGGCTCGACGACATCGATCCACGGCAAAAGAACGGGCTGGATAAGGAGTCCGCGCGCCGTCGGACCGACGAGCTGGGCACGGAGCTCTGCGAGCTGGCGGATCTGCTGTTCTACGCTAGCGACCACAGCCTGCTGATCCTGCTTCAGGGTCGGGACAGCAGCGGCAAGGACGGCACCATCCGCCGCATCCTTACCTACAGCAACGTGCAAAGCCTGCGCGTGGAGTTCTTCAAGGTGCCGTCCCTCGAGGAGATGGCGCACGACTTCCTCTGGCGCGTGCACCAGCGCACGCCCGGCCGCGGACATGTGACCATCTTCAACCGGTCCCACTACGAGGACGTGCTCGTACCTCGGGTCCACCACCTCCTACCGGAGTCGGTGATCCGGAAGCGCTACGATCACATCAACCACTTCGAGGAACTGCTGCACGACAACCACACCATCGTGCTGAAGTTCTTCCTGCACATCAGTAAGGAAGAGCAGGAAGAGCGCCTCCTGGACCGGGAGAAAGAGACGGAGAAGGCGTGGAAGCTGGCCGTGGCAGACTGGCGGGAGCGGGAGTACTGGGACGCCTACACCACGGCCAATGAGGAAGCCATCAACCACTGCAGCCGCCCCCACTCCCCGTGGTTCATCGTCCCGGCAGACCAGAAGTGGTATCGAGACCTGGTGGTGGTGGAGCAGATCGTGGAGACCCTCCGCCCCTTCCGCGACGACTGGATGGCGTCTCTCGCTGAGACCGGCAAGAAGGCGCGCAAGGAGTTGGAAGAGTACCGCCGCATCTCGGAAAGTAAGAAGTAAGCGGGTAGCCGTGCCATCACCTGCTTGAGCCGATCGCCGACCCCAGCCGGCTCAAGCGGGGCTATCCGTTCAGTAGCCTGGCGCCTGGCACACATCAGCCGCGGTCTCAGCCCTCCGACCAGACCGCGAAAACTCTTGGTGCGTGTGCCCCATCCCCGCCGTTGTCATCCTGACCAGAGCGCAGCGCCGCGCGCCCGTATGGGGGAAGGATCCCGACCCGGCGCGTGGTGCTGTGCCCACGTTCGAGCCAGACGCCAGGCGACTCGGAGAACCGAGCCGGAGCTACAACCCCAGCACCTCGCGCCAGTTCGCCCAGGTGAGGCGGCGGTTGGGGACGTGCCGGTTGTAGGCGGCGTCGAACACCACGTGCTCCCAATCGGCCGGCGCCGCGCCCTGGATCGTGGGGCGATCGTCGATGAGGAAGGCGCCCTTCACCACCGTCTTGTCCTTGGTCACGATGATCCGCTTCGTGAAGTCGTGGCCCAAGTGCGCTTCGGTCCACTGGTACTTCTCGAGCACGCAGTTCTCGTACCGGGAAAGCGGCGCGGTGCAGATCCGCACGTCCAGGCCCAACTCCAGCATCTCCGCCATCGCCGCCACGCTTCCGGGGGTGGGCGGCAGGTTGCGGTAGAAGCCCGGGGCGCAGTAGATCTCGTCGATCCAGGGGCGCAGGTGCCGGGGATAGTCGTCGCGGAGGTAGAAGTTGCGGCGCTCTTCCAGGGAGATCGCGTGCTCCTCCGGGTACCGCTCGCGCCAGATATCCAGGAACCCTTGCTCGAAATCGGCGAGCGGTCCGTCCTGGTCTACCAGAATGATCATCGCGCCTCTCAGACGATGGCGGGGAGCCCTGCCACCGGCGGGATCCCGGGGAGGCTGGCCTCCCGGGCGGCGGCCAGCAACTGCTGCGCCGTCTTGCCGGCGTCCGGGAAGGTCGCCGACGCCGCGTGGATCGGACCGTTCACCAGCCCGTGCAATTGCTCCGACAGGCGGATGGACACCTTCTCCGCGATGTTACCGGTGTTCGGGAAGATCACGGAGAGCTCCGCATCGCCGGTCCGCGCCACGATGTCCGCCTTCCGGGTGCGCGTCTGCAGAGAAGCCGCCGCCTCGGCCAGGGTCTTCTCGGAGATGTCTCCCGGGAAGCGCAGGCAGCAGACAGAGACGGATTGCCCGAACCGCTGCGCGCGGCTAATCTCCTCGGAGAGCCGGTTCTCGAAGTGCTCGCGGGTGTAGACGCCGGTCCCGGGGTCGAGCACGCTGGCGCCGCGCGGATCGTCCAGCTCCCGCATGCCGGCTTCGCGCTCCTGGGGGAGGCGCTCCCGCATGTTCTTCAGCCCCTTGCGAAGTACGTAGCCGGTGTAGTTGCAGGAGATCCCCAGCTTCCGCGCGATCTCACTCTGGTTCCAGTCCTGGTAGTAGAAGTAGTAGAGGACCTTCTTCTCCAGCTCTTTCAGCTTGTCCAGCGCACTCTCCAGCACGATCCGGTCTTCTAGCGGGAGTTGGAGCGTGATGTAGTCGCGGCTCTTGAACTTCTCGGGGTCGACTTCGAGGTAATCCTCGTCGCCGTGGTCGGACGGAGCCTCCATCCGAATCGTCCGCGCGACCTGGCGAGCCTGGAGCAGCTCTTCCACGCCGTCTTCGGAGATGTTGGCGGCGTCCGCGATCTCCGCCACGGTGGGCTGCCGCTGCAGGCGCTGCTCCAGCTCGGCGGCGGCGCGCTGCACCCGGCTGTCCAGCTCCTGCAGCCACGCCGGCTGGCGGATGAGGTGCCCCCGGTCGCGGAGGTAGTGCCGGATCTGGCCCGAGATCAGGTGCATCGCGAAGGTGCTGAACCGGGTGCCCCGGCCGGGCACAAACCGGTCTACCGCCCGGATCAGCCCTACGTACCCTTCGCTCTGCAGGTCTTCCAGCGGCTCGCGTCCGGCAAACTTGCGGGCCACGTGCTGAACCAGCGGCCGCATGTGCTCCACGATCGCGTCGCGGGTGCGCGGTTCCTGGGTCTCGTGGTAGCGGGCGAGGAGCTGGGCCACGTGGTCATCACTGTAGGCTTGCTTCACGCTCATCGACTTGCTCCGCTCCCCGGGTTCCGTGATCGCTCACGGCGGCTGCTCTACCCGGTCCGGTGGGAGGAGGGGTCGGCCCTTCCTCCCACCCCGGGGATCTCTTCCAAGCTGGGTTACTTGGAGATCACGTTGATCAAGGTGAACATCGGGACCATGATGGAGCCCACGATGAACCCGACGATGCCGCCCAGGAAGATGATGAGCAGCGGCTCGATGAGGGAGGTGAGGGCCTTCACCGCCACGTCTACTTCGTTATCGTAAAAGGTGGCGATCTTAATTAACATCTCGCTCATCCGCCCGGTCTCTTCGCCGATGTCCATCATCTGCGTGACCATCTGCGGGAACATCCCGCTAGCCGCGAGCGGAGCGCTGATGCGCTGACCTTCTCGCACACTGGCCCGGGCCTGATCGACGGCTCGAGCGATCACCACGTTGCCGGCCGTCTCCGCCACGATCTCCAGCGCGCGCAGCACCGGCACGCCGCTGTTGACGAGGGTGCCGAGGGTGCGGCTGAAGCGAGAGATCGCCATCTTCTGCACCAGTTCGCCGATGACCGGGATGCGCAGCTTGATCTTGTCCAGGTTCCAGCGGCCCTGCTCGGTCTTGTTGTACTGCTTGGTGCCGAAATAGAGACCCATCGGGATCGTCGGCAGCAGGTACCAGAAAGCTCGAATGGTGTCGCTGATAAAGAACAGCATCCGCGTGATCAGCGGTAGCTCCGCGCCCGATCCGGCAAAGATGTCTTTAAAGGTCGGGAGCACGAAGATGAACATCGCGATGACCATCAGGATCGCGAAAACGAGCACGCAGACCGGGTAGACCATCGCGCCTTTGATGCGTCCGATGATCTCCTGCTCCTTCTCCAGGAAGGTGGCCAGACGGTCGAGGATCAGGTCCAGAATACCGCCCGCTTCCGCCGCCTTTACCATGCTCACGAACAGCTTCGAGAAGCAGTTCGGATGCTTCGCCAGCGCATCCGTGAGGCTGGCGCCACCGACTACGTCCTTCCGGACCTCGATGATGACGGGACGCAGCGCCGGATCCTTGGTCTGGGCTTCCAGGATGTCCAGGCACTTGAGGATGTTGATACCGGCGTTAACCATCGTGGCGAACTGCCGGCTGAAAACCACGAGTGAGTTCAACTTCACCCGGCCACCCGGCCGGCCCGCCGAGGCTGCCTTCGCGCCGCCGCGGCTCTCCGTGACGTCAACTACCGTATAGTTGAGCGTCTGGAGTTTGGCGAGCACAATGGATGCGTTTTCGGCGTCCAGGCTCCCCTTGATAACGCGGCCGTTCGGTTCAACGGCCTCATAACTGTAGACTGGCATCGATGCACTCCCGCGAGCCGCTGCTCTAGCACTCTCCGTTTCATTGTGGCGGGGGATGGGGCCGTTCTTTAGGGCGGGTCTGCAGTCTCACTACGGTTCCTGTGGGAGACTCGGCCGCTACTCGTGGGGTCCGGTAGAATACCCTCGGGGCGCGGACTGCCAACAACCCAGTTCGCCCCCGTTCCAGGCTACCGGAGAGGCAAATGGGCGACATCACCAGTCACAAGCTGATCATCGCGAAAGGATTCCTGTTCCTACTCGCGGGCGGCATGGCCGGCCTGGCGCTGCTGCTGGAGTACCCCACGCTCAAGGTCGGCTTCCTACTGGGCCTGGCGGTCTGGTGCTTCGCCCGGTTCTACTACTTCGCCTTCTACGTCATCGAGCATTACGTGGATCCCGGTTACCGGTTCGCCGGGCTCGGCTCGTTCGTGGCCTACCTCGCGCGGCGCTGGCGGACCGGCGGGATCAAGTAGGGATCATGCCATGTCGATACCTACACCACACCCCCGGTCTCC
>JAJFMS010000349.1 GCA_020696885.1 Armatimonadota bacterium
CCTCGTCGAACCGGCGGCCCATGAACCGCTTGATCGAGTAGATCGTGTTCTCCGGATTGATGATAGCCTGCCGCTTGGCAGGCGCTCCCACCAGCCGCTCGCCGTTCTTCGTGAACGCGACGACCGACGGCGTGGTCCGGCTACCTTCCGCATTGGGGATGACGGTCGGTTCCCCGCCATCCAGCACGGCTACCACGGAGTTGGTGGTGCCCAGGTCTATGCCAACAGTGCGACCCATTTCTCTTTAGCCTCCCGAAATCTTGCCGCTGCAGCCAGGCTCCGTATACCCCCGGCCGGTGCCCCTGAACCACCCTCGTGCCGCGGCCCCGCTACGAGTGATTTAGCACTGCGGTAGTATAACCATTGAGTGTAGCAGTGTCAACTGGGTTTACGCCGGGAGAAGCGCGCTGTCCATAAGGGTCCTGCGGAGGCCGAGTGGGCGGTGGCACCCCTAGGGTCCGGACGTCGAGTAAGAGTAAGAGTAAGAGTAAGATTCCGGGCGCTGACCGGTGCTGCCGAGTTCTCACCGCACCTGAACACCTGAACACCTGAACACCTGAACACCCTTCCTTAAACCTGAGGACCCCAGCGGGTCGGGCCGGCTGTGGCGTGGTATCATGCTTGTCAAGCAGATCCCGCGGCAGTGTGAATGCGTTCTCGCAGCCTCACACCATTCTCAACGGGCGGCGGTATTCACGATGGCGCTAACGGCAGACTACCCGCTCTGGGAATGGGCGTATGACGCGATCAGCGAGCGGCTGGACGCGATTTTCGAGCACCTGGAGGGCGTGCGGCTCGGTGAGGACATCGAGGCCGTGCACGGCATGCGCGTCGGCTCGCGGCGCATCGTGGCTGCGATGCGCGTGTTCGGAGCCTGTTTCCCGGAGCCGGAGTTCCGGGGACTTCTCAAGGAAGCCCGCCAGATCACCCGCCTGCTGGGTGCAGTCCGGGACCTGGACGTGCTCATCGAGTATGACGAGCACCGCCGGGACGAAGTCGAGCGCGAGGAGCGGCTGGCGATCGGCTACCTCCTGGCCCTTCGCCAACGAGAGCGCCGCCGGGTGCGCCGCCCGATGCTCCGCGGCCTGGACCGCCTGGAGCGCACCCGGTTTACCGACCGGCTCCGTGACTACCTGCGCCGGGAAGCGGATGAATACCGGGCCGGAATGGATCCGTTCACCTTGATCGCGCGTGCGCCGGCTTCCGCCCCGGCATCACCCGACGGGCCCGCGCTCGGTGGGAACGAGCCGTTCCGGAGCGCCGCACCCCGGCTGCTGGAAGAGCGGCTCCACGCGCTCTATGCGTTCGAGGAGTTCACGAGCCAGCCCGAAGCGGTGACCGAGCTGCATGATATGCGGATCGCCGCGAAGTGGCTGCGCTACACGATGGAGCTGTTCGCGCCCGCCTACGCGGACGAGCTGAAGAAGTCGATTGCGGCGGTCAAGAAGCTGCAGGAACTGCTGGGCGACCTCCATGACAGCGATGTCCGCATCGATCTGCTCCGGGCGGCGCTGGGGGGCCGGCTTCGGGTGCGGGGTCTGGAAGCAATCGGGCAGCTCTCACCGGACCCGGTCCACGCGGGCCTGAACCAGCTCCTGGCGCGCGAATTGCGAACACGGCAGGGATGCTACCGGGCCTTCTACAAGGAGTGGAAGAAACTCCAGTCACGAGGCTTCCAGAAGACCTGCACCGAACGAATCAGAAACCCTGACGCGCCCACAGCGCCAGCAGGGGAGCAAGTGGCCGGCGCCGGAGCGCCAGGAACGGAGGGCGGGGTATGAGCGACCAGCAGGGCATAGGATTGGACGAGGTCCCCGGGCTGGGACGGGTCCGCCGCGAAGCGCTGGCAGAGGTGGGCGTGGTCGACCTTCCCGGCCTCCTGGCCATGAAGGTGAACGAGCTGGCGGCCGTGCGGGGCATCGGCATCTGGCAGGCGCGCAAGATCCGTGAGTTCCTGCGGCAGCGCGGGCTCCTGGTAGAGGACGGCGCTCCGGATGATTGCGAAGTGATCGTAATCCACGCGCCGGAGACGATGGAGGAGGCCACCGCCGTGGCGGAGGTGGTGGCGGTGATCGAAGCCCAGGCCGAGGCCGAGGCGAGAGTTCAAGCGGAGGTTGAGTTGATTAGCGATGCTCTGGATACGGTGCAGGGAATGCACCTGGCTGCGGACGGGGCCGCGGGAGGCTCCGCCCCGCGAGATCCCGGTGCCCAGCGCATTCCGGTGTCGATCGAGAGCCCGAACGGCAGCTCGAGTGCCAGCCCCTCGAACACTGACGAGGCGCCCGCCGGAACCGATGAGGCGGCTCCGGAGCCGGAGGCCCCCGCCGTTCACCCGGCCGAGGAGTCGGGAGAGGTGAGTGTGCTGGACGATCTCCGCGCCCGGCGCGAGCGATTGCCGGAGCTGGCGCTGACGCTGATCGAAGCGATCCGCCAGGCGGCTGTGAGCAAACAGCTCACCCGTCAGGTCACGCGCCTGCTGATCACTTCTGGCGAGTTCGCCTCCGGAGCGCCGCAGAGCACCGAAAAGCTGGCTGAAGCGGTGGAAGCGCTGGCGCAGGCCGAGGAGCTGCTGCAGCGGGCCGTGGAGAAAGAGGCGTTCACGGATAAGGCACAGAAGGAGCTCGCGGAGCGGATCCGCAAGCGCCGGAAGTCCCTGGATCGCTTGCTCGCGGAGCCTGAAGTCGAGGATCGATGAAGCCGTTCGCCCCGTTCGCCGTGGTAGACATCGGCACCAACTCCATTCGCCTGGGGGTGGTGCAGCCGGAGCCGGATCACACCTACACCATCCTGTCGCAGCAGAAGGAAGTGGTCCGGTTGGGAGAGGGTGAGTTCGCTACGAACCACCTGACCGCGGACGCCATCGCCCGTGGCGTGCTGGTGCTCCGCAAGTTCGCGGACGTGGCCCGCGGCTACGGGGTGTCGGACATCACGGTGCTGGGGACCTCTGCGCTGCGTGAAGCGGAGAACCAGGGAGAGTTCCTGCAGCAGGCGGAGCAGGACGCCGGGGTGGAGGTGCAGGTGATCTCCGGCGCCGAGGAAGCGCGGTTGATCTATCTAGGCGTGCTGTCCGGGATCGACCTGCACGGCGCCCAGCTCGCACTGGTAATGGACATCGGCGGCGGCAGCACGGAGCTGGCGGTGGGGGATAGCTCCGGCCCCGAAGTGCTGGAAAGCATGAAGCTCGGGGCGATCCGGGTGTCGGGGATCTTCACGGAGGGCGAGACCGGTATCATTGAGCCGCAGCTCTTCCGCCGGATCCAGGAGTACGCCCGCGGCGTGGCGGTGCATCCGATCCAGCGCGTCCGGCAGTCCGGCTTCGACGTGATGTACGGGAGCTCCGGCACGATTCTCAACCTCGCGGAGATCGTGGCGCGGTCCAAAGGAGAGAGCACCAGCGGCGTCCGCGGCTATACGGTGCGGCTGGACGAGCTGGAGGCTGCCGCGGTCCGGCTGTGCGCGCTGAACCTGGAGCAGCGGCGCAAGGTGCCCGGCATCAACCCGGAGCGCGCGGACATCATCGTGGGCGGCGCCGCGGTGTTGACCTCCATCATGGCCGCCGTCGGGGCGAGCAGCCTTACCACCAGCGAGCGAGCCCTGCGCGAAGGGATGATTGTCGACCGGCTGGGGCGTGTGGTGGTCGGCGGCCCGAACGCGCTCCTTTCGGACTCGGTGCGTCATCGCAGCGTGTTCCACCTGGCGCGCCGCTGCCAGTTCGAGGAAGGGCATGCGGAGACGGTGGCGCGCATCGCCTGCTCCATGTTCGACCAGTTCGGAGAGCTGCGGCTGCACACGTTCGGCGCCGAAGTCCGGGAGCTACTCTACTACGCCGCCATCCTGCACGATATCGGCGGCTTCGTGGCCTACACCGACCATCAGAAGCACGGCTACTACCTGGTGCGCAACAGCCCGCTGCTCGGCTTCGACGGCGGTGAGATCCAGATGCTGGCGGCCATGGTGCTCCACCACCGGAAGGCCCTCCCGAAGCGCAAGGAAGAAGCGCTGGCGGACCTGAGCAAGGCCCAGCGCGAGGTGGTGACCGTGGCCTCGACCCTACTCCGGATCGCCGAGTCGCTGGACCGGGGACACCTTTCGGACGTGGCCGATGTCCGCTGCAGCATTGAGGACAAAGGGGAGACGCTGGTGATCGAGCTGATCTCCGCCGGCGATTGTCACCTGGAGCTCTGGGGCCTGGAGAACCAGCGGAATGCCGTCCGGGAGGTGTTCGGCAAGCGGCTCGAAGCGCGGTGCAGCCCGCCGGCCCCGCTGGCGGCAAGCGCCTGATGCGCCCCGGAGCACCGCACGGAACCCGATGAGCACCCGCCTCTCCGACCGACCCTATCGCATCCAGTCCTGGGACTCCGCCCGGGAGCTGTCCGGGTTTCTATCCCGCTGCGACGCCGGGAGCGTCTTCCTGGGCCAGGAGCTGGCCCGTCCGGCACGCCTCTTCTCCATCACGCTCTACCTGGACGACCCGATCCGCGAGCGGTTCGGGATCGGCGTGGCTACGACGGGTGAGACCGGCGTTCCCCACCTCCTCGTCCGGCGCGACCTGGGCCTCGCGCTCGTGGCGGCCGACCGGGAAGTGCGGGGGGTCGACGTGGAAACCGCCGCGGTCAGCGTCCACCTCAAGCTGGACTCCCCGTTCTCGCAGTTCATCGAGACCGGCGAAGCCGGCGTGATCCTGGTGTTCTACCGCACCGGCGTCATCGCGATCGCGGACGGCTGGGAGCTGTGGCGCCACGTCACCGGCCGCATCCTGGACTGGGCGAGCGAGCAGGGCACGCTCTTCCTGCGCCTGGAAGGCGCCCCGACCCTGAAGCTGGACATCCGCACCGGTGCCGAGCTCGTATAGCTGCGGTAGCGGTCGATAGTAGGGACGGAGCTCCGTCTCGGCCCCGTCCGGCCCCCCACAACCCCTCGGCCAAGCAGCACCCCGCGCAGGGGTAAACCGCATCCTGCGCGGGGCGGAGAGGGACCTCCCGCTCTACCAACGGCCATTGTTGTCCGCATAAATCGGGGCCGCGAGAACCCTGTCCAAAACGTCCCTCCACTCCCGCAGGGAACCCCCGCCGCGGAGGATAACCGAGAAGGGCTTTGCACCTGGTTTCGAACGGAG
>JAJFMS010000350.1 GCA_020696885.1 Armatimonadota bacterium
TGCTGCAGCAGCTTGGGCTGGCTCTCGACTACTCCTGGACCAAGCAG
This sequence comes from Armatimonadota bacterium, assembly GCA_020696885.1. The sequence continues at coordinate 48 of JAJFMS010000350.1, forward strand.
AAGACGGGAACGGGGTACCGGCTGTTCGAGGCGGAGAAGGCCCGGGCCCGCACGAAGAAGCTCGCGCGCGAGTATCGTCGAGCCGCCGCGAGCGAGCTCGACCAGCAGTTGCAGCTCACTTTCAAGTACCTCGACAAGTACCGGGAGATGGCGCCGCGCGACGTGATTGCCGATATCAACCGACTTCGCGAGCAGAGCGAACAGCTCCCGCTCGGCCGGGAGCGGCTGGCCGCCGAATGGGAGCTGTTCGCTGCCGAGCGAGCGCACGAACCGACGGTGAAGGCCATGATCACCGCCTACGCTGCCCTGCCTGAGGCGCTGCGGGAGCAGATACTGGACGGACGCCGCGTCACCATGGCCACGCTCCGACCCGCAGACGTCCGGATGCCGGCCGAGGTGTTGACCGCGCTCCGCGCATCGCGCCAGTTTGAGGCGGTGCGCGGAACCCGGGGCGCGGAGGTGCCGGATCAGCGCCAGACCGACGACGAGGTGATCGAGTTCCTCACCGGGAAGCATTTCGGACGCCTGGTGCTCCAGATCCGGGGACGGAAGCTTGGCAACCTGCGAGCCCGCCCGAACCTCTCGCTCCCGACGTTCATGCTGTCCCCCAGCCAGGTGACCTTCGGCACGCCGCTCGCGGACAACGCGCCGGGCCAGGTGGTCGCCGACGATCCAAAGGCTCTCGACCAGCGGATCGCCTTCCAGTGGCCGGTCAAGAAACGGGTCAAGGAAGATCCCCTGTCCTTCTGTGGGTCCGCGCTGCTCGCCGACGTGCTCAAGCTGCTCGCGGAGCAGGCGCCGACGCTGAACTTTGTCGGGGACACCTACTTCAAGGCCCTCCGGCCATTACCGCGAGCCCAGGGGATCGCCGGGCCTCCGGTCGGCCACGACCCGGCGACCAGTGCCCTGGCCCGGCTGAGCGCGCGCGCCGGCCGCGAAGGCGCGCTCCCATTCGGAGAGCTGCTGCGCGAGCTCTCGCAGCGCGGCAACACCAACATCCACGTCACCCGGGAGGGCTGGGTGCGCCTCCGCAGCACCACCTACTTTGATGACCGCGCCACGCTGGTCGACCCACAACTCGTGAAAGAGCTCTATGGGGGCATCGCCGCCGGAGAGCCCTACACCGCTACGACCGCGCTGCAAGTCGCGGGCCGCCTCACCTTCCCCCAGGTGGATCTTCTCACGACCGACTACCTGGGCTTCTTTTCGGACATTCGTCCAGTCCAACGAATGCGGGGCTCGTGGGATAGCTGGCGCCTGCTCGGCAAGCTCACCGAGGAGCGGCGGCGGCTTCTGCTCGCGCGGCAAGACGTGCCGTATACCTCGCTCGACGCCTCGGAGCGCAAGGCCGTCCAGGAGTTGATCGACGGGGTGTCCTCCCGGATCATCGGCGAAGCGCTCCACCTGGACGTGGGGCCGCGGGAGCTTACATCTCTGCGGCTAACCCTGGGTGCTCCCGGGCCGAACAGCTCGGATCCGTTCGAGCTCTGGCTGCCGGGATTCAAGCACCCGCTCCTTCAGCAGACGCTGCAGGTGCGGTCCGGAGCGCTCTCCCTGGAGAAGGCGCGTTAAGGAGGACCGATGACCCGCGAGAACCTGTTGGGCGAAGACGTCTTCGTGATCCGCGACTTCCTCTCCGCGGCCGAGTGTGCGGCGTTCATCGCCGCGAGCGAGGGCGAAGGGTACGAGGAAGCACCGGTCGGAGAGGTGCTGCTGAAGCGGTACCGCAGCAACACCCGCCTGATGGTGGACGATCCCCAGCTCGGCCGGGAGCTATTCACGCGGATTCGGCCGTTTCTGCCGGCCGATCTCGGCGGTGTCGGCCCGATCGGGCTGAACGAGCGGTTCCGCTACTACCGCTACGATCCCGGCGAGTACTTCGCGCCGCATTACGACGGAGTGTTCCAACGGAGCGAGACGGAAGCCAGCGCCCTGACGTTGATGCTCTACCTAAACGACGACTTCGAAGGCGGCAGCACGGACTTCTACCACGAAGACCAGACGGTACGGCTCTCCGTGGTTCCGGAGCGGGGGATGGCGCTGGTGTTCCGGCACGCGATCTTCCATGCCGGCTGCCCGGTGCGGAGCGGGCGCAAGTACGTGCTCCGGACCGACGTGATGTATGGGCGAAAGCGATTCACGCTCTGACGCTGCCGGTCACCGCCGCTCGACCTCCAACGACTCCGGACGCGGCATGCCTTTTGGGGTGAGTCCCGGCAGCGGAACCAGCAGCCCCACCTCGCCTTTGCTGCCACCCCATTCCGCTCGCAGCTCTGTCTGGAGCACGGCGCCGCCCTGCGCCGGCGCATTCTCCGGTCGTGCGGCGATGGAGGCCCGGTAGTGCGGCGCTCCGGCGTTGTCCGGCGGAGGGAGCATGCGGAGTAGCAGCTCCTGCTCCGCCGGGGACAGCCGAGCCCACTCCAGCCCGCCGGACACCGTCAGCGCCTGGCTGGCCGGGGTAAGGCGTGCCGGCGCGCGCACGGCCAGGGCCCATGTGTCCATATCCCCCTGCACGTAGCCGTTGCCCATCACCTGGAAACCGGTGAGCCGGGCGAGGTCCCCCACGTGGCGCGGAGCGAGCCGCTCCGTTTTCCGCACCGCTTACCCGCCCCGCGGGTGGCGGTCCATCCCGTTCTCATAGTCGCAGTAGAGGTCGGAATAGAGCGGGAGCCCCGCCGCGCCGGCGAGCTGTCGGAGCCGGGCGATCCAGTCCGACTTCTCGATCCCCCGCTCCGCCACCACGGACACCTCTCGCGTCAGCACCTCGGGGCGCGGCGGCGCACCGGCGTCGGGCGCCGGCCACAGGGTGTGCTGCCGGTAGAGCTCCCGGCCAGGCCCACTGAGGTCCACGCTGGGCGCGTTGAGGAACGAGCACTGGGTGTCGTTCGGGTCGCGAAGCCCGAGCCACACTGCCGGCGTTCCCGCATAGCGCAGCTCGGCGATCAGGGTGCACTTACGCACCGGCGGCGGAGGACCATCCGCGCCTCCCAGGAGCAGTGCCGGCTTCCCCTCGGCAGCCTGCTTTTGGTTGATGAAGGCCTGGAACTGCTTCGACCTCTCATTGTGCCGGTCGAGTGCCGGCTGGAGCAGGTCGGAGAGGCGGGCCTGCAGCGGCGCCTCCAGGCGGGAGATCGGCAAATAGACGTAGCCATCCCGCAGCAGGGCGCCGAGGTTCGCCGTGAGCAGCGGAGCCACTAGCGGGAGCGCGCGAAGGTACTCCGGCTCGGAGTATTTCAGCTCCTCCTCGGTGGGCTCCCCCGCCCGGATCCGCCGCTGCAGGTAGTCCACGGCCCCTCGGAGCGACCGCTCCCGCAGCAACGACTCCTCGTGCGCGACCCCCAACTGCTTGATCAACCGGTAAGTGGGCCGCTCTCCGCCCTCGCGGAGCCACTCGAGCCGGTAGAGCTCCGCGATGGAGCGCATGACGTCCGCCACCGGCGCCTCCGGAACGAACGCGATGAGGCGCTCGTCGCCGGCCCGGCCGCTGACGGAGAGCCGCACCCCGGCAGCCTCCGACACCGCCCGGAGGACCCGGCTCACCGGCATCCCCTCGGAGCGCAGGCGGATGCGCCGCGCCAGGGCCGGATCTCGTTTCAGGTCCGGCTTCAGGGCCGGGCCTTCCGCTGCCAGTGCGGCGCGAGGACCCACCAGCCGCTCAGCGGCCGCCGAAGCCAACGCGGCGCAAAAGATCCTGCGTGACGAGCCCATCGTCCCCTCCCGGGTAGCGCGCGGGGCGGAGGCCCTTGCTGCCGGGTGCCTGCCTCCACTGCCTTCTAGACGCCCAAAAGGCCAACCGTGTTACAGAGCGATGAGGCGGGTTTAGCCGCTTGGCGGCGGTGGACGGGTCCTGCCCCCAGAGTAGCCGAACTGGTCGTTGCTTGGTAGAGGCACCCGCCGTGGTTGCCATCGCCAGGGTTTCCTCCCGGCGCCGGCAGAGCCGTACCTACCCGTCGAGCAAGTACGGCTTTGCGCGCGCTCGCACCGTCCTCGGTTCCAGGGTAATCGCGGCGAATGCCCCTACGAAGCAACGGCCTTGAGCCTACCTACGACCCGCCTCGTGCCGATCTCGGCAGCTTGAGGCGGACGAGCCCGAGCCGGAGGACCACGGCACAGAAGAGCAGGGCACCCAGCGCAGAGCTGGCGACGGCGGCCGGGTAGCCGTGACCGCGACCCCAGAGCAGCAGCGGAGCCGCCAGCGCCGCGCACGCCGCGACCACCTGCAGCAGATCTCGCACCGGGAATGGGCTGCCGAACTGCTTCCGGAACGGCCGCGACCAGAGGCCGAGCATGATCACCTCTCGCAGCACGCCAGCCACTGCGGCACCCATGATGCCGAACGGCGGGATGAGTGCGGCGTAGAGCGCCACCAGGAGGAGGCAGCTCAACAGGGTGAGTCCCACCACCTCCCGCTGCTGGTGCACCGCGTTGAGCGACTCGCGCATCAGGTAGTTGACCCCGATGAGCGGCAGCAGCCACGCGGCCACGGCGAAGGCGTTGCCGGCGGAGAGGTATTCTCCCCCATACAGGATGCCGAGCACGGCCGGCGCCGTGAAGCTGAGGCAGACCGCTGCAGGGACGGTCACCAGCGCCAGGTTGAGAATGGAGCGCCGGATTGCCGCCTCCACCTCGGCGCGCTGCTCCCGGTAGCCGGCAGCCACCGCGGGGTAGAGCGCGTCCGAGATGCCGAACGGCACCATCAACAACCGGAGCACCAGGCCGATGGCGGCGGTATACGGCCCCACCGCGCCGGAACCGAACAGCGCGCCGAGGATCAGGACATCGATCACCGGCGCGTCCGTCACGTTGCTGAGGGCGCTGAGCAGCGCGAACGGCCGGGCCTGGTGAGCCAACTCCCGCATCCGGGCGCGGTCCCAGATCGGCCGCACCGGGAACAGCTCGCGGCCGGCGGCTCGATGCAGGAGCGCGAGTTGGAACGCCGCCCCGATCACGTAGGCGGCCACGAACCCCGGCAGCCCCAGCCCGGCGAGCAGTGCCGCCACGGAGAGCAGCGTCAACACCAGCCCACCGAGCAGTTGCGACTGCGCGTTCACGCGGGACCGCTCGAAGCCCTGGAACAGGTCGATCACCGCGCCGCCCATCGAGACGCAGACCATGCTGCAGACTGCCGCGGCGCCGATGAGCCGCGTGGTGAGGCTATAGGTCGGCAGCGCCAGCCAGCCCGCGATCAGCACCACGGCGATGGACGTGAGGACGATCCGCAGCGCGAACAGTGCGCCCGCGATGGTCTGCGCCTGGGACCGGTCTTCCGCAATCGCCCGGATCGCCACGGCGCGGAGGCCGAGGTTGCAAAGCGGCGCGAACAGCGCCACCTGCGCGAACCCGAGGTTGAAGGCGCCGTAGTCCCCGGGGCCGAGCTTCCGGACGATGTAGAGGTTGCTGGCGATGGACAGGATGTTGAGCAGCAGCGGGCGGGCGATGAGCCAGAGGGAGTTGCCTCCCACCCTCCGTGCTATCGACTCCCCTGCGTCGGTCTCCACCGGCACCCCCAGCTCCGCCCCCGCCGCACTCACAGCAGCACCACCACCGCCACGTACACCACCCCCGTCAGGGTCACGGTAAGCGCCGCCGCCAGCAGCACGTGGGTCCAGTCCTTCTTATCGGTCTTCAGGCACGCGATGCCGGCCAGCGCGGCCGCCAGCGCTACCGGGATGAGCGGTACCGGCCGGTAGGGGTGCGAAAGGAACATCCCCGCGGAAAGCGACGCCAGGAGCCCGGCACACAGCGCCGCCGGATAGCCGCGCCAGACCGGGTCTGTCTTTTCCGGATACTCCTTGCGGTGGAGCCGCATCAGGGTGAGCAGCGCCCAGTAGTTCAGCCCCACCCAGGCGAACGCGTTCAGGAACCCGCACTCCGCCAGCGCGTGGATGAGCGTGTTGTGGGCCGGGATCGGGTGCCGCTTCTCGAACTGGTCGTAGCCCACGCCGATGAGCGGGCTGCGCTGGAACATCGCCAGGCCGGCGTCCCACGCTTCGATGCGGCCCCGGGACGAGTCGTCCCCTTTCAGGCTCTCGGACTTGAACCGGTCCGGCCCGAAGAACGCCATCACCGTGAACGCGGCCAGCCCCAGCACAATGCCCCGCTTCACGCCGAGCTGGAAGACCAGGAACGACCCCACCGCCACTGCCAATGCGAGCATCCCACCGCGGGAGTCGCAGAGATAGACCGCGGCAACGAGAATGCTGAAGCAGATCACACCCCACACTTTGCCCAGGAACGAGCGGGACCGGATGAGCATCAGCAGCGCGATCGGCACCGGGATCACCAGGGCGGCGGAGAGGTCGTTCGGGTCGTCGAAGTCCCCCACCGCCACGATGGCGCGCTTGATGCCATGCTCCACCAGCACGGTGGTCTCGGTGACCCACCCGTAGATGGCGTAGAGCGCGACGATGACCGTGAGGCCGAGCAAGAGCTGGAGCACCCAGTGGGTGCGCGCCTCCGTGGTGAGTAGCTGCTGGAGCACCAGGACCAGCAACCCGAGACGGAGGACGTCTAAGATGCACTCTTCCAGCGCCCTGGAGCCGGGCACCTGGATGGCGGAGAGGAGCATCGTGGCCGTGAACGCGAGGAGCCACGCCAGCTCCGGCCGCCAGGTAAACCTCTCTCGCTTGACCAGGACCTGGAGGCCCCAGCCGAACAGGGTGAGCACGCTGAGCAGGAGCGGCAGCCGCATCTCGGCCACGCCGGGAGCATACAGCTCCGGCCGCCAGTACATGAGCGTGAGGAACAGCAGGATCCCGATGAACGGCCGCCACAGCACCACGCCGCAGGCCAGCGCCGCCAGTGTTCCCGCCACCACCACATTGGTGGAGCCGGTGACCAGGGCCAGGGCGATGAGGAGACATCCCCCGACCATGCCCACGAACGTAGCCGTGGACCAGAACGCGTCCGACGACAGCGTGCGCCTGCTGAGATCCTGCATCACCACCTCACCGCAAGCCAGCAGTCGGGCCCATCCCCCACAACGGCTTCCGACCCTACCTACCCGGAGGCGGCGGATTTCAACCCTCCCCCGGGCGGAGTGGAGTGGTGGAGTGGTGGGAACGGATGCCGCCAAGAAGGGCCAACACCGCCTGATTGAGCTGCTGATAGACGCCGGAGTGGAGGTGGATCAAGTGGACGCAAGCAGGAAGACCCCTTTGATGTTCGCCGCGCAAGCTTGTGATGAACGGCGACGTCCTACTGCCGCTCGACTCGCGTGAAGCCATCCGGCCTCCATCCTGTGGCCTTTCGTGGCCGTAGCGGTGTCGCTCTGGTGGTGTCACTTAATCATGCTAGTGATACTCCGTGCTCCTTGAAGGCTAGCTTCGGATCGGTTGCATCCTCGTCATCGGTGGATTCAAACACGACGGATGCTGGAGCTGATGTCGTAAGTATTCAATGCATAGCGACATAGCCCTTCGGCCACAACACGGCACGCCGTACTCGTTCGCGTTGTGAGTCGGGTCTGCGCTACTCGGCTCCAGCAGGTCGCGGGAGGGCGGAGATGTCC
>JAJFMS010001190.1 GCA_020696885.1 Armatimonadota bacterium
GGATCCGTGATCGTTCGGGATGGCCACGGGAGCAAACGACGCTCCCTCGCCATGACGGTTCTTTCGTTGGCGGATCACGCTTCGAGCAGGCGGTCTCGGTAAGCCGGAGTATCCGACGAAGCGTGCCGCGTTCCTCCAGAGCGCGGCGCACCTGAATGCGCCGGTATAATGGTGTCAGTGCTCTGTATCGGAAGGTAAGAGCGGGACCTACCCATGCCATCACCTTTCCCCGGAATGGATCCCTATATCGAAGGCCAGGGGTGGTGGGGGTTCTGTACCCAATACATCGCCCAGCTACAACGCGCGCTCGCCCCGTTGGTCCGGCCGCATTACGTCGTGTTCATCAAGGAGCACGTCTACCTGGTATCAGAGCCGGGGATAGCATTTGGGAAGACCCGTCCCGATGCAGTGATCGCCCATCGACCGTTTGGGGCGGAGTTCGGAGTCGAGCACGGAGGAGAGGGCGTCGCTCTCCTGTCGCCTCCGGTCACGCTTCGCCTCCCGCAGTTAGAGATCGAGCGCCAGGTGTACCTCGAGATCCGGCGGCGGGATACGGGCCACGTGGTCTGCGTGATCGAGCTGCTCTCCCCGATCAACAAAGCGCGCGGTCTCGGTCAGCAAGAGTATCTGACGAAGCGCGCCGCGTTTCTTCAGAGCGCGGCGCACCTGGTGGAGCTGGACCTGCTACGCGGCGGTGAGCGGTTGCCGATGGACGGGCCGTTGCCACCGGCCGACTACTATGTGCTCCTGAGCAACGCGGAGCAGCGGCCGGACTGCGGTGTCTGGCCGCTCCGCCTGCAGGACCCGCTTCCGCGCCTCCCGATTCCGCTCTCGGCCGGCGATTCGCCGGTCCTGCTCGATCTGCAGGCGGCCTTCGACGAGGTGTATGACGCCGCCGGCTACCAGGACATGCTGGCTTATCATCATGGCACGGAGCCGCCGCTCACCGCTGAAGAGTCCGCGTGGGCGGCGGTCCGGGCTTTCGCGTGTTTCGCGGGCAAGTTCCCTCTCGCGCTTTCGCGGGCCGAAGCGTATCCTACGCCGGCTTCGCGCCCGGGTGGCCGGCTTCCACCACGAACGAGGCTCGGGTGGAGACCGCTCCGCCCGGCTTGGTAACGTCCGCCACCACGACGTAGTCGCTGCGCCAGGCGCCGGGGGTGACCGTGCACCGCACGTAGCCACGCTGGCGGTTGTGGAACCGCACGCACGGGTTCTCCGCGAGCATCGGCTCCAGGTCGTTCGGCTTGTCCACGCCGTTGCCGCCGCTGCTGATCGAGGTGCCGACGAACTCCGTCGCCACCACGGGGGTGTCCGCTTTGCGGTCGTCCACGCGGAGGTCGTTCACCCAGTTGGAGTGGATGTCTCCCGTCAGCACCACCGGGTTCTTGACCCGGCGCTCCTGCATGAACCGCACCAGCTCGATCCGCTCGTGGGCGGCGCTGGGCCACTGGTCCATGGAGAAGCCGTGCGCGTCTCCCGGCGCGCGGTCCACCAGCGCCATCATCACCTGCTGGGCCAGCACGTTCCAGGTAGCCGGCGAGGCGGTGAGGGCGCCCTGCAGCCATTCCCGCTGGCGGGCGCCGAGGAGGGTGTTGCTGGGGTTCATGGCGGCGGCGTTCAGGTCGGAGCGCGCGTCGCCGTTCGGCTGATCGGTGCGGTACTGCCGGGTGTCCAGGATCAGAAACTCCGCCAGCTGCCCGAAGGAAGCCTTCCGGTAGAGCTGCAGGTCCGGCCCGCGGGGGATGGACCGCCGCCGGAGCGGCATCATCTCGTAGTAGGCCTGATAGGCGGCGGCGCGGTGGAGTAGGAACTCAGCCGGATCGGCACCCTTTCGCTGGGAGATGTCGGCGGCGTAGTTGTTCTCCACCTCGTGATCGTCCCAGGTAACGAGCCAGGGACACTGCTGGTGCATGGCGCGGAGGAGCGGGTCGGACCGGTACTGGGAGTAGCGCACCCGGTAGTCGGTGAGAGCGGTCAGCTTCGGCCCGGCGTGCTTCCGCACGGCCCCTTCGCGGCCGGGACCCTCATAGATGTAGTCACCCAGGTGGCAGACCAGGTCCAGCTCGTCCTTCGCCATCGCCTCGTAGGCCGTGAAGAGGCCGGCCTCGTAGTGCTGGCAGGAGGCAAAGGCGAAGCGGAGCCGCTCCGGCGTAGCGCCGGCCTCGGGAAGGGTGCGCGTGCGGCCGATCGGGCTCTGCGCGTCGCCGGCCCGGAAGCGGTACCAGTACCACCGGTCCGGTTTCAGCCCGGCAACTTCCACGTGCACCGTGTGGCCCAGCAGCGGGGTAGCGGTGGCCTTGCCGGTCTGGACCACCGTACGCATCCCCTCGTCCTCGGCAACCTCCCAGGTCACCGGTACCGCGGCGGGCGGCATCCCGCCGTCTGGGTCCAGTGGACCCGACAGCAGCGGCACGCCCGCCAGCGCGGCGGCATAAGCCAGGAAGAGACGCCGGCTGACACCGCCCTCATGGCGGATCGCCTTGCGGAGTTCTTTCGGTTCGAGCATCGGTGAGTTCTTGAAGGGAGTGAAAGAGCACAACAGCCTGCGCCCCGGCAATTATAGGTGCGACGTCGGGTGCCGGAATCCTAACGGGAGCTTATGGAAGCGCTTCGCGCGGTGTTTGGTGTTCGGTGTTCGGTGTTCGGTGTTCGGATTGGGGAGAACCCGACTTGGGCATAGCGTCGGCATTCCAAATGCCGGCGACCCCGCACCTCGTCTCCTCCGAACACCGCCATCCCAGTTCCCACCGCAGCGCCGAACACCGCAGCCCCGAACACCGCAGCCCCAAACACCGAACACCG
>JAJFMS010000351.1 GCA_020696885.1 Armatimonadota bacterium
CGCACGATGGTGGCCACTTCGGAGAGCGGGCCAACCTCCGAGACGATCTCCGCGCTGCGCGCCGGATGCTGCTTCAGCACCTCCCACTCCGCGGACGTGAGCGGGCCGGGCTTGGTCAGGATCTCCTGGGGCACGCCGATCTTCCCCACGTCATGGAGCAGCGCCGCGAACTCCAGGATGCGGAGGCGCTCCGGCGAGAGTCCCATCGCCGCGCCCAAGCGGCCGGCGATCCGGCTCACGCGTTCTGAATGGCGGGCGGTGTGGGGATCCTTTGCGTCCACGGCAGCCACCAGCGCGCGGATCGTGCCGCTGAGGATTGAGTAGGTCAGCTCCGCGGCGCGCTCCTGCTCCCGCGTGATCCGCACCCAGTTTTGCTCGATCACCCGCGCCACGCTCTTCAACTCGAACGGCTTGGTAAGGAAGTCGGCCGCCCCGCTCGCGATGGCCTCCCGGGCCAGCGGCATGTCGTCATGCCCGGTGAGCATCACGAACGGAAGGTCGGGCTGGGTGCGGATGACGTGACCGAGCAGATCCATCCCGGTGCCGTCGGGCATCTGGTAGTCACACAGCACGAGCGAGTAGGGGCGCAGTCGGAGGAGCGCGCGGGCCTCCGTGGTGTTCGGCGCCTGCTCTACCTGGTAGCCGAGATGAGTCAGCCCGACCGCCAGCATCTGTCGCAGGGCGTCGTCATCGTCTACCACCAGGATGGGCGCCGATCGAGGGCTAGGGTCGTGGGTCATCAGCTGAAAGGTTCCTCGCGGCGCCGCGGCTTCCCCGGTTGCTTAAGCATGCAGGAACCGTGCCAGCCAGGCGGCTGGTTACAGTTGCTCGACTTTCACCTGGATCCCGATGGAGGCAATAACAGCAGCAGCACGCTCGCACTCGGCCCGATCGCCGTGGTGGACCACGGAGCGTCCGAGATGGTGCACCTCCCAGGTTTCCATCTCCGCCTCTTCGAGGCTGCAGGCGGTGGCTTTCTGAAGAATGCCGATCACCTGCTCGAACGTATTGATCGGGTTGTCGAATACGATGACGATCCAATCGTTCGCCTGGTCGCTCGGAATATCGCCCAGCTCCGGCCGGGGTATGGTTGCGGTCTGCTCGGACATCGACTTCGGCTCCGTCGCCCTCGCGGCGGTCGCGCACGCGTACATCATCCCACGTTTAAAGTGTACTCCCGCCTTATTCAATCTTCCAGCTCCATCATGGGCGCCAGCCGGGCCCGGTCCCCCGGCGTGAGCGCTGCAAACTGCAGGCGAAACTGGCGGTCTTCCCCAGCCACGCAGGTCACCTCGCCGGCCATGACCCCGCCCGGGAGGTGCAGGGTGAACGGATACCGCTCGTTCCGCGGAACCTCCCGCTCCATCAGTGCTTCCATCTCGGTATCCGTGTACCGGAGTACCCGGCCCGCCACCGCACCCAGCGGGAGGTAGACGGTTACGCGCTGGTCATTCGAGTCCTGGTTTCTCCGTCGCATCCTTACTCCCGCCTGGCCAGGAAGGCTGGCCGACTGCTCACTTGGTTCACCGCACCAGGGGGTGAAGCCTGCCCGCCGATGCCGCGAGCAGAACACCACGGCTGTCTCCAGGCGTGAGCCTGATAGAATCGATCCGTCCCTGGCTCTGGATCGCCGGAGGTCTCGTGAATCGCTCGCCGCTCTCCCTGATGCTTCCTGTTCTCCCGCGCTGGGTGCTGTCCGTGCTCCTGACGGCCGCGCTGTGCGGCTGCCCGGGCCCAAAAGCCCCCGGTGCGGCCCCGGCCGGCGCGGCGAAGAAACCCGCAGCGCCGGTGCTCCATCAGGGGATGGACGCTTCCAGCCGGGTGCTCGCCGGGGCCGGGGAAGGCGACGTGGCGACCCTGAAGCGATATTTCGCCGGCAGCGCGGACTGGAAGCTGACGCAGCTCGGCGGCATCCCGGTGGCCATCCGCCGGGAGGTAGCGGACGAGTCCACGCCGGACGCCGGCAAGCTCCGCATGTCTGCGGATGGCTTCTACTTCAAGCATCAACCGTGGCGGCGCTACCGGACACTGATCCGCTTCGGCAAGGCACCCCTGCCGGTGGACGCCGCCTGGCAGGCGGTTCGGACCGAGGCCCCGGCGTCCGGCCGCGACCTGGCGCTGCCAGTAGCCCCCGCGGAGCTCCCGGATTACCGCTCCTACCTCGTGGTCTCCGGTGAGGCGCAGGTGGCGCTGGAGATTCAGGAAGAGTCGATGGATACCACCCGAGAAACCACGCGGCGGCTCCTCCGGGAAGTGAATGAGGAGCTAACGAAAGCCCTCAGCGGCGCGGCGCAGCTCCAGCAGCGCGGCTATGTGCCGGGGCTGGGTTCCAAAGCCTCCGTGACCACCGGCCCCGCCGTGCTAAAAGCAGAGTCCGCGCACACGCCGAACGCGTTCCACGTGCTCGGGTACTTCAACCCGGGCACGGCGGGAACGGTCCACGCGCGCCTCTTCGACGCAGCCGGAACGCCGGTGGCGCCGGATGCCGTGCGGGAGCAGACCCAGGAGCAGTGCGGCTGGAGCAAGGAGCCGAAGAACCGGTTCTTCTTCAACAGCCAGGTCCGCCTTCCGGCCGGCTCTGCGCTGCCGGTCAACGTCCAGCTCTGGTTCCGGCCGGACAACGGTCAACCCGAGCGGAAGGTCCTTGAGGCCCGGGTGCCGGCCGCTGTCCGCCGTTAGCCCGGTGTTGTGGGCGTGTGGGCGGTCCGGACGCGCCCACAGGCCACGGTGCCAAACTCCACAAAAGAGGTGCAAACTCCAGCGGTTGTGGCCACTCCTACAATGAAAGCTGCGCCGGAACGCTGTGGATCGGCTGCGGCTCTTACTCGCCAGGAGGCACCGATGCGATTCACTCACTCCCGTGCTCGTTCGCTCCGGTTGGCGCTGGGGACACTCGCGCTGGCGGGGGTGCTGCAGCTACCGGTGTCTGCCTTTGCCCCCACGGTAGAAGCGGCCCCCGCCTCGCAGGCAGAGGCCGAAGCGCTCACCGAGGAGGTGCTGCTCCTCGAAGCCATGCGGTATCTTGGCCTCTCGGTCGAACAGCTCCGGCAGCTTCAACCGGTGGCCGCCGAGGTGGCGGAAGACCTCCAGCGGGCACGCCGGACCGAGGCGCCGCTTCTGGCGCAGCTCGAGCGAAACGCCCGGCGCCAGCGGGAAGCGCTCCTGGATGGAACGAAGACTCCGGTCGGATTGGACGTCGACGCGGTGCTGGTACGACGGTTGCTCCTGGAGCAGCAGGAGCAGGCAGCCGCCCAGATCATCCGACGCATCGCGCCGCGCATCGCGCAGATCCTCACCCGGCCGCAACTGCGCCGCGCATTCCTACTCCTGCACGATGCCGTACCGGAGACGGAGGTCGTGCCACGCTCGCTCCTGGAGCCGTCCTCCGGCTTTGTGTTGAGCGACCGTGACCGGGAAGATTGGAAGCGCACCGCCATCCAGGAGAGTCTGTTTCGGCGTTATCCGCGCCGAGCGGTGAGTCAGAGCTTCGACAGCGGCGCGTTTGGTAACTTCAACATCATCACCGGACAGATCGAGCCGGCGGAGTTTCCAGACGAGCTACTGGCGGCGATCCGCAGGGACCGCTCCGAGTTGGACGCCCGCTGGAACCGCCTCGTTGACGGTGGCCTGACGGACGCGAGCGGCAGTGAGCTGGCAATCGCGGTGCAGCCACTGGTGAAGCGGCTCCTCCTGAGCCCGCGTTTTCGCGGCACCCTCGACGAGAAGATCCGGCGTGCCGACGGCGAGAGGCAATAAGCCGCGCTCCCCTTCACCCGCTTTGGGCCGGACATGCAAGCGGAGCTCGTGCTTCCTTCGGAGCGGCACTGCGGGGCGGCGCGGGATCACGCAGGGCCGCGTGATACAATGGCCTGTCTTCGTACCCCACCTCGCCCCAGCGCATGATCATCGAGAAGTGGACCGGGCCCCCGGTCGATACCCACACGTACCTCCTGGTAGACGAGCCCACCCGCGCGGCGTGGGTGGTCGACGCGCCTCTGGAGACGGCTGCCGGCGTATTGCAGCATGTGCGCGAGCGGGAGCTGCGCCTGGAGCGGGTGATCCTGACCCACGGGCACTTCGACCACATCCTGGATGTGGAGCGGTATCGCGAGGCCGGCATCCCGATCGCCATCTGCCCGCGGGAAGCGCCCATGCTGCAGGCGCCGCAGACAGCACTGTTCGGGCTCCCCTACGCGATGCCGGTCTTCGACCCGGACGAAGAGCTGGCCGAGGGCGGCACACTCCGCCTGGCGGACCAGGAGTTTGCGATCTGGGAGGTCCCCGGCCATTCCCCGGGCCATGTGATCCTCTACGATCGCTCCCAGGATCTGGTGGTGGGGGGAGACCTGCTGTTTCAAGGCGGCTACGGCCGGGTGGACCTACCGGGCGCGGACCCCGCAAAGATGGCCGCCAGCCTCCGCCGGCTGTTGACGCTGCCGGACCGCACGCTGGTGCTCCCGGGGCACGGGCCGGAAACGACGATCGGGGCAGAGCGAGAATGGCTGGCGCGGATGCTGTCGGATCCGCGCGGAGTGCGGTTGTAGCATCATGCGGATCACCTATAAGAACGCGCGCGACCTGGAGAAGATGCGCGAGGCCGGCTTCATCGTCTCCACGGTGCTGGCCACCCTCCGGGATGCGGTAGCCCCCGGCATCTCCACGCTGGAGCTGGACGCGCTGGCGTACGACGTCATTACGAAGCACGGCGGCACTCCCTCGTTCCTCAACCACCGGGCCGGGGATGAGGTGTACCACCACAGCACCTGCATCTCCATCAACGAAGAGGTAGTGCACGGCATCCCCCGCGCGGACCGCAAGCTGCGGGAAGGCGATCTGGTCTCGCTGGACGTGGGCGTGAAGTTCAAGGGCTTCCATGGGGACAGCGCCATCACGGTGCCGGTGGGGAAGGTCTCCGAAGAGGCGCAGCGGCTGCTGGCCGTGACGGAAGAGTCGCTCTTCGTGGGTCTGCGCGCCATCCGCCCCAAGGGCCGCCTCCAGGACATCGGCCGTGCCGTGCAGGAGTACGTGGAAGGGCACGGCTTCTCCGTGGTGCGGGAGCTGTCCGGCCACGGCATCGGCCGCTCGCTCTGGGAGCCG
>JAJFMS010000352.1 GCA_020696885.1 Armatimonadota bacterium
GCGAGCAAGCAGGATGATTACCAGGTAGGCCTGGTTGCTTTGCACGCGCGGATCCCGCAGCGGGATGATTTCGTCGGCGGCCGTGGCCAGGCGCATCGTGCCCTTCCGATGCAGGTTCCCTTCCTTGTCCACATAGCCTTTCGGCAGCGTGAACTCGAACTCTGTTTGCAAACTCATGGTATTGGAGATCGGTTGATGGCGAGGGCGCCGGTACTCGGAACAGGTTCCGGGTACCGGCGCCAAAGCCGTTTATTCGGAGGTCTCGGAGCCGCCGGACCACTGACCGATGCGGAAGATGACGAATTCCGCCGGGTAGACCGGCCGGATGCCGATCTCGCAGATGAGCCGGCCGAGCTCCACGCTCTCCTGCGGGTTGGTTTCTGCGTCGCACTTGACGAAGAACGCGTCTTCGGGGGTAGGGCCGAAGATCATCCCCTGCTGCCAGTGCACGCGCAGGAACGCGCTGATATTGCGCCGCACTCGCTGCCAGAGATCGTAGTCGTTCGGTTCGAACACCGTCCACTGCGTGCCGCGCTCGATCGACTTCTCCAGGTAGTTGAAGAAGCGACGGATGTTGAGGTACCGCCAGGACGGATCCGAGGAGAGCGTCCGGGCGCCCCAGACGCGGCGACCGCGGCCCGGGAAGTCGCGGATGCAGTTGATCCCTTCCGGGTTCAGCACTTCCTGCTCGCCCTTGCTGATGTTGTACTCGAGGTTGATCACCCCGCGCACCACTTCGTTCGCCGGCGCCTTGTGCACGCCGCGCTCCACGTCGTTCCGCGCCCAGACCCCAGCCATGTGCCCACACGGCGGGACCATCGTCGGAGCCTTGGTGGAGGGGTCCATCACCTGGATCCACGGATAATACAGGGCGCCGTACTTGGAGTCGAAGTTCGCGGTGACCTTCCGGTACTCTTTCATCTCCAGCGGGGTGAGGCCCGGAGGTGCGTCGACGATTGCCACGCGGTCGTGCATCAGCTCGCAGTGGTTCAGCATGCCGGTCTGCCAGGCGACGAGGTCGGTCATCCGATCCTTAACGTCTTCCTTCTCCACCCGCTCTTCGCCGTAGGTCTCGCAGTGCGGGCACTTTTCCACCGGAAGCTTCGCGGGATCGAGCTCTCCCTTGCAGCGGGGGCAGGTGGGAGCGTCGACCACTTCCATCTTCTTGGTCTCCGCATTGAGCTTGCGGACCTTGCGGATCTTAGGCTTCAGCGGATCCCGTACGTACAACCCGGACATCAGGTCCGGACAGCACAGCATGGTGATGTCGTCGACCGCGGCGAAGCCGCCCATGCCGGTACGCTTCGTTTCGTCCCCAACGAACTCGTTCGCCTCAAGTTCTTCGTTGATCGGCGCCGCCAACTCGGCAGACTTCCCGCCGGCGAGTTGGATCGCGGACTCGACCACCGCTTCCTGGGTCACCTCGACCACGTGGATCAGCTTGGACTGCGTTCGGACCGCGGTCTGCACGTTCTCAGCGGTGAGCGGATCCTTACCACCCCTGCGCGGGCTTTCGATCGTCTCGGTCTGGTCACCCTTGGTGATAACGAGGCGGAACCGCTCGGTGAGGGGGGCCTCGCCGACTTTCTCCACTTTCACGGAGATGTCGTTGCCTTCGGGGCCGGCGTCGAGCGCTTTGATCTCGATCGGCCCGAGCTTGGCCTGGGCCGGCACCGGGTCGGAGGCCTTCCCGGTGGGGATGTCGGATTGCTGCGGGACGCGGACCACGTAGCAGCGGCCGCCGCCATTGAGGAAATACCCATAAACGGCGTGCGAGAGGTAGGTCTGCGGGCGCCAGGGCGAGCCGGCAGCATTACCGAAGACCTCACAGTACTGTGTCCAACTGGTGATCAACTCGGCCTTGTTGAATTCACCACCGGCAGCGAAGCCGACGAAGGCCGGCATCGCGGTGCCGACGCCCTCGATCGGTTTGCTGCCCGAGTCTACTTCTTCAACGTAGACGCCCGGTGCTAGATACTCTGCCATTGCTTGGAACTCCGAATCATTCAGAGCGGGACCCCGGCCCCGAGGGGTGGCGACGGGACCGGGGTCCGGACGGAGACGCAGGAGGAATTACTTGGGGAGGCGAAGGTGCAGCCCGCGGCGCCTACTTGGCGCGGACCATGCCTTCGTGGGTGCAGGTCATCTCTTCGATGCTCAACTCGTTGTTGGTCGAGTTCAGGTTCGTGATGCGCAGCGCGGTGGGCCAGGCGGAGGTGAGGTTCCAGCGTGCGACTTCCGCGGTGTCAGGCGTGTAGATGACGATGGACACGTTTTTTCGGGCCTCGTCAATCTTCCCGTCTTCAACCTTCTTGCGCCAGTCGTAGAGCACCTTGGAGTTGCTGGTGCCGCGACGGAACGTCACGTCGTCCCATTTCAGGGCGCCGGGGATCTTGCGGATCACGATCTGCCCCTTGGTGTTGACCTCGCGGCTTTCCACGATCTCCGTGTGGGAGCCGAGACCTTCCACCGACTGGAAAGTAGCCTCGTTGATCCCATCGATCTGGAGCGCGAAGTGTAGGCCGCGAAGCCCGATAGAGTCATCCCTTGCCATGTTCAACCTCCGCCCGAGTTCGGGCTGGCGTGGGGCAGGCGGTGAGTGCGGTCCTCACCCGTCAGCCCGTGTGTACCCGGCCGCTGCTCTGCCGGAATTCTGACAACGCGGCGGTAGCAGCCACCGCATTACTGATCGGAGTGCCCGCTAACGTCCCCTGAGCATGGAGTGATGGAGTTAAACCACCAGAACTCTATTGCTCCGGACTCGTCAGCGATTTTACGCTCGTCCGAAATTACTACGTCCTGCTGCCGGAACCATGCCATTGCAGCACGCGAAATGAAATGAACTCCGCCGGTTTGAGCGGCGCCACGCGGATGTCCGTGATGATCTGCCCCAAGCGGACCGTGGCATCCGTATTCAGCTCCGCATCGCACTTCACGCGGAAGGCCTGGTCCGGGCTGGACCCGGCCAGCCGGCCCTCGCGCCACATCACCGTAAGGAGGGCGCCGAGATACCGGGTGATGCGCTCCCAGAGCAGGGGGTCGTTCGGTTCGAAGACCGCCCAATCCATCTGGCGCTCTACCAGGCGCTCGATGTAGGTCATCAGCCGCCGGACGCTAAGGTACTGCCACTCGCCGGCGTCCCTGGCGAGGGTGCGCGCCCCCCACACTTTGATGCCGCGGCCCGGAAACGCCCGGATGCAGTTGATGCCTTCGCGATTGAGAGTGGCCTGTTCCTGCTCGCCGAGCGGCAGCTCCACGTTGAGGGCGCCCGTAATCGTGAGGTTGGCCGGGGAGTGGTGCACGCCGCGCTCCGCATCGTTGCGCGCCCAGACGCCGGCGATGTGGCCGGACGGCGGCACGATGCGGTCTTCTCCGGTACGGGCGTCGCGCACTTCCACCCACGGATAGTAGTAGGCGGCGTTCCCGCGCTCGCAGTGCAGCCCGGCCCCGGCAAGCCACTGCCGGGTAGCGAGCGGGCCCCGACCGGGCAGCGGGTCCAGCAGGGCGATCTGGTCTCGCGAGGTCTGGTCGCAATAGTCTACCATCGCCGCCTGCGCGATCTGGATCGCCTCGTCGCGCTCGTCCCGTTCCACCTCCCGTACCACCTCGCGGCCCTGGCGCCGGCAGGCATAGCACCGGAGCACCGGTCCGGTGAGCGGGCCGTAGCAATAGGGACAGCGGCCCCCTGGCGTGGGGCGCAGCGGACCCCGCTTGAACATGCCCGCCATCAGGTCCGGGATCGCGATCATGCAGATCTCGTCCTGCCCGGCCAGGCAGCCCATCCCCCGGTGCCGCTCGATCGGGCCACCGGTCTCGGGGAGACCCACCAGGTCCATGACGTCCGCCGTGCTCAGAGCGAGCTCGTCCTTCTCCAGCGCGGAGAGGAAGTTCCTGGGAAGGGGGGCACGTACGACGTAGGCTCGCGTCCCGCCGTTTTCGAAGAAGCCGCGGACCGCATGCGCGAGGTAGCAGCCGGGCAGGTAAGGGTTGCCGTCCGAGTCACCGAAGGATTCGCAGAAGGAAGACCAATTAGTAACCAGCTGCGGCTTGTTTTCGGGCGCCCCGTACAGCAGCTCCCCGTCTTGCTTCAGGGCCGGAGCATATCCCACGAACCCCACCGTGGCCGTGGGGATCGGCTGGGTCTCCGGCTCGGCGGGCGTGACCTCGAAGTAGACACCCGGTGTATGGCGCTCCATCATTCGCCTACCCTCCGCCGCTTGCCCCCGCGCGCGGTGCCGGCAGTTTCCTGGGGGGCTTCCGGTTCGGGCCTATCCTGGTGGGGCACTTCCGCCTGGAGCGCGATCGGCAGCACCGCGGAGCCCGCCACTCCCCGGTTGGAGCGGAGGGTGAAGAGGTGCTCATACGTGCGATACGACGGCGCCGAGACCACAATCCGATGCGGACCTTCCGGCAGGTGCTCCAGCCCGAACTCGCCCCGGGGGCCGGTGACCAGCCGGGTCCCGTCCATCAGCTCCACCTGGGCGTTCGCGATCGGCGCCCCGGTGTGCCGGTCGGATACCCGGCCGCTGAGCGCGGCCGGAAACAGGAGGAACTCCACGCGGGGGATGCGCGGCGGCGCGATCTCCGCCGGATCCCGGTCCCGCTGTTTGCCCGCCTGTGGCTCCGGTTCGATCTGGATGGTGCGGCGCTGGGGTAGGAAGCCAGGCACGGCGATGGCGAGCTCCACCGGCCCCACCGGGAGGTGGAGGAAGGCGAAACCGCCTTCAAGGTCCGTGGTCGTCTCTTCCGCACCGGCGCGCACGAGCACGTTAGGCACCGGCTGCGCGTTCGGCACTCGCCGCACCACACCGGTTAACGCGGCCTCGACGAGTTCGAAATTCTCCGGTACGTAGTGCGGCGCCGACTCCCCGAGGACGCGCACGGTTTTGGTAACCGGCGCGCAGCGATCCTCGGCCGCACGGATGGCGTACTCCCCGGCAGGCATGTTGAGGAGGCAGTAGAAACCCCGAGCGTCAGAGACGGCGCTGTAAGGGTGTCCGGGAACGGAGATGCGAACCCCCGCCAGCCCCTGCTGGTCCTGGTCGAGGACCGTTCCGGCGACGGACACCCAGTGTAGCGGCCGTTCCTCGGGG
>JAJFMS010000353.1 GCA_020696885.1 Armatimonadota bacterium
GGCACGCCCTTCAGCTCATACTCGTTGTACTTCCAGCCGGGCGTGTTGTTGTCGTCCGTATCGGCCTGGATGCGGCACACCGGCTTGAGGGTGGCGATCACCTCGTCCACCATCGCCATCACCGCCTGCTTGTCGGCTTCCTTGCGCCAGATCGGGACCACGATCACCTGGATCGGCGCCACGTTCGGCGGTAGCATCAGGCCGCTGTCGTCGCCGTGCGCCATGATCAGCGCGCCGATCAGGCGAGTCGAGACGCCCCAGCTCGTCTGCCAGGCGAACTTCCGCTGGCCGTCCTTGTCCTGGAACGTGATGTCGAAGACCTTGGCGAAGTGCTGGCCGAGGTTGTGCGAGGTGCCGGCCTGCAGCGCCTTCCCGTCTCGCATCAGCGCCTCGACCGTGAAGGTGCGCAGGGCGCCGGCGAACTTCTCCTTCTCGGTCTTCTGGCCCGGCCAGACCGGCACCGCCAGCTCCGTCTGGATGAAGTCGACGTAGACGCCGAGCATCTTCCGCGTCTCTTCCTCGGCCTCGTCCTCCGTGGCGTGGACGGTGTGGCCTTCCTGCCAGAGGAACTCCGCGGTCCGGAGGAAGAGGCGGGTCACCTTCTCCCAGCGCATCACGTTGCACCACTGGTTGATGAGGATCGGCAGGTCTCGCCAGGAGTCCACCCACTTGGAGTAGATCTCGCCGATGATCGCCTCGGAGGTCGGCCGGATGCAGTAGCGCTCTTCCAACTTGTTGTTGCCGGCGTGCGTGACCCAGGCCACCTCCGGCGCGAAGCCTTCCACGTGGTCGGCTTCCTTCTGCAGCAGGCTCTCGGGCACCAGCAGCGGGAAGTAGGCGTTGACGTGACCGGTCTCCTTGAACCGCCGGTCCAGCCGCGCCTGCATGTTCTCCCACAGCGCGTAGCCGTACGGGCGGATGACCATGGACCCGCGCACCGGGCTGTAGTCCGCAAGCTTAGCTTTGCGGACTACCTCCGTGTACCAGCGCGAGAAGTTGTCTTCCTGGTCCGTTAGATCCTGGACGAAATCGTCACCGTCGGCCATCTCTTCCCTCTTCGATCTCCAATTAGGTGGGTCGCCCGCCCTGCCCCGAGGGGCGAACAGGCGAGACTTAACCTTTTACCGTTTTCGCCGTGCTTTGGCAAGAGTGAGCCACGGTACCGCGGTACACCCAATTAGCCAACGAGGTTTGCTAGTTGAACCGCAGCGTGCCCGTATGGGGGGTCTTCCGCTGGCTGGACGGGGCAAAGCAAGGGGGCACGCACCCGGCGCTCTCCTTCGAGGACCGGCGGGATGATGGCACGTTCGAGCGATGGGGCTGGTTTGTGGGGACCAGCACGCTGGATAAGCGACGCGAAGCGGGCAGATAACCGCTCGCGGCGTTCTTCAGGGGATGGGCGCCGCGAGGTAGGCGGCGATCATCCGCAGGTAGACACGCGCGCCGCGGAGCAACTCCGCTTCGGCGACCCACTCCAAGTCTCCGTGGGCGCCGTGGCCTTCCAGCCCGTGGTACAGGCAGGGGACACCGCCGACCTCCTCGCTCTCCAATGGGTGGGTCGCCCGCTGTGCCCCGAGGGGCGAACACGCGGGACTTAACGGTTTACCGCTTTCGCCGTCCTTTGGCAAGCGCGAGCTGCTCGACACCTAATCAGCCGGGAGGCCGGAAGACGGATGGAGCGCGCTCGCTCTTGAGGGCGGAGGTACCGCACCCGGATCGGACCGGATCCCGTTCCATATCCTCGGGGGTGCATATGGGGAAATCGCGGAAGAAGCAGTTGCAGACGTGGAAGCCGTTCTGGGGATACTTTCTCCTGGCGCTCAGCGCGTCCGCGTTGTTCTGCGAGCGGCTGCGGTGGACCGGTGGGCGGCTGTGTTGTTTCCCGGACCGGGAGATGCCATGCGGGCTACTTTATGCGGCCGCCGCCTTCTGGCTTGCTACCGGGTTCTATGCTTATCTGGCCCTGACCGACCGGAAGTACCGGTAGACCTCGCCCACGGACGGCGTCGGAGCGGAAGCCAGTCCCGCCACCACCGACGAGCCTGCCTCCGTTTATGGCGCCGGGGTCTCGACCCAGCCCTCACTCATCCGACCACTCGCCGAGAGTCGTCAACCGCGCGAAGCCGGCAGCGCTGCGCGCAATGCCCTCGAGGCAGATCTCCGTGGGTTTATTCTCGGACCAGAAGATGGCGATCTCGTCCGCATGGTAGATGTCTGACTCGATGCCGTAGGTAGATACACCGCCCATGGCTACGCGCGTCATCTCGGCGGTGACCTTCGCTGCATGGTCAGGAGTGAAATAGCCCCACACGGTAAGCTCGCGACAGACCATCAACTCGTAGACGAGGGCCCAGAGGAGGAAGTCGGAAAGGCGAGAGGCACAGGGCCGCCAGTCCGACGCTCCATAGTCCTGACGGAACACCGGGCCATCATCGTCCTCAACGCGCGTTCCGCATCGATAGACGCCCTGTTGCTCGATCAAGAACGGGGAGATCCCGGAGGCATCGACCTCGAGCTCATCGGGATTTCGCAGCGAGTTGTAGAGCATCGGCTCGGCGGCGATCCAGGAAGCTCGGTTTCCAGCTCCAGGGCTCCGTGACAGTACCTCGGAGTAGAGCCAGTTGAGCGGTGCGGGAAGCGACAGACTAGCGCTCACCGGCTGACGGTGGACCGGGGCCTCTCCCCACCAGTACCGGACCATCCCCTGCAGGACCGGGATGCGTTCAGCCGTCGGCAGGTCTGGGCTCCATGCCCGAAGCATCGCCTCCAACTCGTCATAGTTCAACGCCAGCCCTCCCTCCAGCGTGGCAGCGCCGCTCAAATCAAGGGTCGCCGAAGCGGGGCTGCTAAACGGTGCTCGCCAGGGAGCTACTCCCCGAGATAGGCCGCAATCATTCGCAGGTAGACTCGCGCGCCGCGGAGCAGCTCCGCTTCGGCGACCCACTCCACGTCCCCGTGGGCGCCGTGGCCTTCCAGCCCGTGGTACAGGCATGGGATGCCGCCGACCTTCTGGAACACCGGCGCGTCTGCCACGATCCGAATGCCGGTGATCGGCAGCGCGCGGCCGGTCTCGGCTTCGAAGGCGCCGCGCAGGGCGTCGACGAGGGGATGGTCGAGCGGGACCCGGAAGCCATCGCGCACCTTTTCGAAGTCGAGGCTGAAGAGCAGCCCGTGGCGCGCCGCGATCGGCTCGAGGAGGGCGCGCAGCTCGGCGGCGGATTCCTCGGCGGTACCGTCGGGGCCGTAACGGCGCGTGCCCTCGATCCAGGCGTGGTTGGAGAACCGGTTGAAGAAGTCCCCAGAGTGGACCTGGCCGATGAACACCGATTCCGGACCGATGTATTCCAGCTCCACCGCGGCGAGCCGCTCCCGGTACGCTTGGAGCGCCAGGACCGCCTCCGCCGCTGCGAGGGCCGGGTGCGGCGTGCCGGCCGGGGTCATCAACTCGTGGGTGACGTCCTCGGCGCGGCGGAAGTGCGCGCGGTAGATGCCGGAGCCGAGCCCCGCCACCGGGAGCGCATCGGCGCCGACCTCCAGCACCACGGCAGCGTCCCCGGTTACCGCGCCCTCTTGCAACGCCGCGATCAGGTCTTCCGCGTGGCCGCCCGGTGCTTCGTGGAGACCGTGCGCCACGAGCAGGACGTCGCCGGCCAGTTCCAGCTCCGCTTCCCGGGCCGCCCGGAGCGCCTCGACCGCCGCGGCGATCGGACCCTTCATGTCAATGGTGCCGCGGCCGTAGACGCGGCCGTCACGCCGCTCGGCGGGGGCGTGGGGGATCGGGACGGTGTCCAGGTGACCGTTCAGGATGAGGGTGGGGCCGGGCTTCGCGCCGCGCAGCCGGCCGATGACCACGGGAGTGGCCGGGTAGCGGAGGAAGAGCTCCACCTCCATGCCCAGGCCGCGGAGCTCCTCCGCCAGCCGGGCGGAGACGGCGGCGGTGTCCCCGGTGGGGCTGTCGATGGCGACGAGCTCCAGCGCGAGCTGGGCCGCGCGGTCAACGGAGATCCGGGAGAGAGCAGCTTCCAGTGACATCGACTGTCCTCACGGTCTGTGGGGCAGGCTACAGCTCCCCTTCGAACACCGTCACCGCGGGGCCGGTCATGTAGACGTGACCGTCTTCCGCCCACTCGATCTGGAGGTCGCCGCCCGGCAGGTGAACCACGGCTTCGCGATCGGCGCGTCCGGTGCGCACGGCCGCCACCAACGAGGCGCAGGCGCCGGTGCCGCACGCCAGCGTGATGCCGGCGCCGCGCTCCCACACTCGCATGTCCAGCTCGTTCCGGCCCAGCACCTGGATGAACTCCACGTTCGTCCGGCGCGGGAACAGCTCGTGCCGCTCCACCAGCGGGCCGAGCTGCTCCACCGGGAACGCCTGCACGTCGTCTACAAACGCGACGGCGTGGGGGTTACCCATGGAGATGCAGGTGAACTCCAGGGTCTGCCCGGCTACGGTAATCGGTACGGACACTGCCTCGGCGTCCGGGTCTCCGGTCATCGGGAGGGAGCCGCGCCGGAACACCGGCTCGCTCATGTCTACCCGCACCGTGTGGACGCGGCCATCCGTGGCGTGGAGGTCGAGGACGTTCACCCGGCCGATCGTCTCCACGGTGATCCGCTCGGAGCGGGTGTGGCCGCGGTCGTAGACGAGCTTGGCCATGCAGCGGATGCCGTTGCCGCAGTGCTCCGCCTCCGAGCCGTCGCCGTTGATCAGCCGCATGCGGAAATCGGCGTGATCGGATGGCATCGCCAGGATGACGCCGTCCGCACCCACGCCGAAATGCCGGTCGCACGCGCGCCGCGCGAGCTCCGGGAGAGCGGCCTCGTCCAGATGCTCCTCGAAGCAGTCGACCATGACAAAGTCGTTGCCAAGGCCGTGCATCTTCGTGAATCTCATCCCCGCGGAGCCTCCACCGACGCAGCCAGCTCGGCGCCCGCGCTCGGGGCGCGCTCGGCGCCCGCGCTCGGGGCGCGCTCCTCGCCTTCCTCACCGCCCTCGTCCGCCGCGCCGGGCAGACCGAGGATGGCGGACGGCGCGCGCATCGGCGCCACCGAGACGATGGAGTGCTTGTAGACGAGCTGCGGCGGCT
>JAJFMS010000354.1 GCA_020696885.1 Armatimonadota bacterium
GGTAGATTCCCGGTTGGATCTTCTCCAGCCGCACGCTGCCGTCCGGTTCGGTTACCGCATCGATCCAGCGGATGCCGCTCCAGCCGGTCGCGGTCTTTCGCGAGAGCCCGAGCGAGACTTCCCCTTCCACCGGCTTGCCGCCGCGATCCGTCACCGTGAGGGCCAGGGAGGCGCCTGTCGCCGCGAAGAAGGCCCGCTGCTCCGGCTTGTAGGAGGACGGCGGTGGTAGGACCGGAAGCGGGATCGAGGCCAGGGAGAATGGGATGGTGCGGTCCGGGGCCTCCTTCACCAGCAGATCGTATACGAGGCGGGCGGGCTTTGCCTCCAGGTCCTCGAAGCGCAACTGCTGCGCCCAGGTGGTGCCGCCCGGCTCCCGGCGGGGCTGCGCGCCGTTGGTGTCCCGGTAGACACGGCCGTTCACGTCCACCAGGTAGGGCAGTGGCGTGCGGCCGATGCCTCGCGCCACCACTCGCGTGGCGTCCGGCCAACCGGCCCGCGTGGTGACCTCCAGCTCCTTCGCCGTTCCGGCCACCTTCTCGATTCGTACCGATACTCCGCCCTGCTCCTGCTCCGGCGGCAGCTTGCTCCCGTCCAGTGCAAACTCCAGCCGCACCGGCGTAACCCGTCGATAGAGCACCAGGCTGCCGCTGATCGACCGGATCCGCACCGCGCGCTCGTCCCGGCGGGCCAGTTGCAGGCGCTGCCAGTATTCCGCCAGGCGCACCCGGATGGCGCCGGTGCTCTGCAGGCCGCGCGGGGCAGGATCCGCCATGGAGCGGCCGAAGTTGTCCACCACACGAAGGTCAGGACCGAGGCCGGCAATTGCCTCCATCTGCTGGTCATCGGGCGCGGTGAACATCAGGGTGAGGCCGATCGCGTTGGGAGAGCCTTCTTCGCCCGCCGGCTTGTTGAAGCGAAGCTGGTAGGGTCCGACGACCGTCTGTTTCCCCTCCACCGGCTCCGCCTTCACTGCGAAGAAGCGGCCGGAGTCGATGGAGAAGAACTCGCAGTTGAACAACCGGGAAAGCTCGTTCAGCACAGTGGCGAGCGGCGCCTTGTCCCAGTGAACAGTGTGCTTCGCCTTCTGGCGATCCGGCTCCAATGTCAGCTCGAAGCCGTAGCCGGTCTGTTTCTCGAGCTCGTTGGTGATCGCCTCGGGAGTGGCTTCCTTCAGGTCCAGCGAGATGCTCTGGGCAGACGCGGGTGAGATGCCTGCCAGGAGTAGGAGCAATACCGGAATCAGTCTGCGAATCGGGGGCGTCATCGGCTGCGCTGCCTCCGGGCGTAGCGACGCCCTACTCCAGATGATACCGGCGTGAGCCCGCGATCCGCCAGAACGGAGGTGAGTTCGGTTACCCGTCCGAGTAGAAGGTTCTAAACCGCAGGGAGCGCTAGAGTGGTGGATGGGTTTCGGCTCCTTCAACACTCCAACACTCCAACACTCCAGAACTCCATTACTCCGTCTGCGTGGCGCCAGCCCGCGCGTAGCTCTCCAGCGTCCCGCTCACCATCGCCTCCACGGTGAAGGTACTACCCACGTACTCGTGCGCGGCGGCCCCCATTCGCTCGCAGAGCGCCGGGTCGGATAGCAGGAGCTCGAGCCGCTGCGCCAGCGCGTCGGCATCCCCGATCGGCACCACGAAGCCGGTCTCCTCGTCCCGTACGATCTCGGGCACGCCGGAGAGCCGGGTGCCGATGGTCGCCCGGCGCAGCAGGCCGCCCTCCAGCAGCGCGCGGGGCAGCCCTTCTCCTTCGGTAGAGGGCAGCACCACCACGTCCAGCGCGGCGTAGTAGGGGAGCACGTCCGCGTGGAAACCTGCGAAGATCACCCGGTCTGCCAGCCCCAGCCGGGCCACCTGGGCGGCGAGGTTAGCCCGCTCCGGACCATCACCGAGGAGCAGCGCCACCGCGCCTGGAATCCGCGCCGCCACGGTGTTGAACGCTTCCAGGAACACCGCATGGCCTTTCTTGGCGGTGAGGTGAGCGATCACGCCCACCAGCTTGGCGTCCGCGGGCAGGCCCAGCGTCGCGCGCGCCTCTTCCCGCGTGCAGGGCAGGAAGTAGCGCGCCGGGTCCACGCCGTTGTACACCACGTCGATCCGCTCCCCCGGCAGCCCTCCCTGCACCAGGTGGTCCTTGACCGCGTGGGATACCGCGATCACCCGGGTAGCGAACCGGTAGCAGAATGGGCTGTTGAGGGCTCGCACGTGCGCGATGGACGGAAGCCCGGCCAGCCGGGCGGCCAGGCTGCCATGGATCGCAGCCGTGCTGAGCTGGGTGTGGATCACCTGCGCGTCGGTCTCCCGTGCCAGCCGCGCGATGTGGAACGGCGCGCCGAAGTTCAGCTTCCCGGAGATCGGCAGCGGCCGGGCGTCGAGCCCCACCCCCCGCATCGCCTCGATCAGCGGGCTCCCCTCCTTGCAGCCGATCACCACGGAGTGCCCCGCGGCCTGGAGGTGCTCGCAGAGGCTGGTGGTGGAGCGCTCCGCCCCCGCGATCTTGGATGGAGTGATGACCTGACAGATGCGCATAACAGCGAGGGAAAGCGAGGGGAAGTGCGAGCTGCGAAGTTCGAAGTGCGAGCCGGGGCGGGAGAGCCGGTGGCGGTTGGCGTGGAGTCCGCACCCCACCCACCTACCCATTATGGCCGAGACAGCCGGCGCTGGGCGGGCGAAGCAACCGCACCCCTATGAACCACGACTACCCGCCCGGCGTCCACCTCCCTCCGAACACCGAACACCGAACACCGCGCGCAGCGCCTCCCCTGCACGCCTGCTGGGTGCCGGGCAACTCATTCGACGGAGCTGAACATGATCTCTTACCGAACCCTTGCTACCTCTCGACACCCGTCCGCGTTGCGACTGCGCGCTCTCCGGCAGGCGGTGCGTAACTTCACCCTGCCCGCCCCACGAGCGGTACTGCGACCCCTGCTCTGGAGTTACCTGGGGCTGCGCTCGGTCTCCTTCTGGCTGCAGCGCGTCCTGATCAGCGAGCCGCTGTTCAAAGCCTACTGCACGTCGTGTGGAAAGGGGGTCCGGACCGGGATCTTCATCCACTGGATCCAGGGGAACGGCGAGCTGATCGTGGGCGACGACGTGGTGATGGACGGCAAGAGCTCCATCAGCTTCGGCGCCCGGTTCTGCGAGCGGCCGCGTCTCTCCATCGGCAGCCGTACCATCGTAGGTCACAACTGCATCCTCACGGTGGCCCAGGAGGTGAGCATCGGCAGCGACTGCCTGATCGCCTCGGACACCTTCATCTTCGATTCCAGCGGCCACCCGGCAGACCCGGCCGCCCGGCTCGCCAAGCTGCCGCCGGCTCCGGAAGAGATCCGGCCGGTGAAGATCGGCAATAACGTCTGGATCGGGCGCCGGGCCACCATCTGCCCGGGCGTTACCATCGGCGACGGCAGCGTGGTCTCCTCCGGCGCCGTGGTGACCAGTGACGTCCCGCCGTACACCCTGGTCGCCGGCAATCCCGCGCGCCGGGTCGGCTCGCTCACGCCTCCGGGAAGCGGGGTGGCGGATGGGGCGCCCGCCTCATCGCTGCACAACCCGGTTGCCGCCAGCAGCTAATCAGAGTATTCCGTCAGCCTACCCCACACCTCAGACCTCGATGAGCCAGCTCGATCAGATCACCCACCTCATTTGCCGGATCGGCAGCATCCCGCCGATCGGCCCGGATGACAACATCTACCGCTTCGGGTTCGCCTCCATGAAGGCGCTGGAGCTGCTGGTAGAGCTCGAGGCCGAGTACGAAGTCACCATCCCGGACGAGCAGTTCATGGCGGCGCAATCCCCCCGTGACCTCTCGGCACTGGTTGCCGCGTCGTAACCCTGCCCTCGTAACCCTGCCCTCCTAACACCCAACACCCCGATGCCCTCCACCTTACGCGAAGTACTTCTGGACCATTACCAGCGGCACCCGGACCGGCTCTACGTCCGGTGCGTGCTCCCGAACGGTGAGGACGCGCCGGTGACCTATGGCCGCCTGGTGGAGCGCGGGGCGAGCTTTGCCCAGGCGCTGGCCGCGGCCGGCGTGCCGCAGGGCGGGATCGCGATCGTGATCCTGCCGCATTCCGCTGATCTATACTGCGCGTTCTTCGGCGCGATGCTGGGCGGGCAGGTCCCCTCGATGCTGCCCGTGCCCAGTCTCAAGCTGAATCCGGAGCATCACCGGCACGAGCTGCAGGCGCTACTTCGCCGGATCGACGCGGGCGCGCTCATCACGGATGCGGATATTGTCGAGCGCCTGGGGTTGCGGGCCGAGGACCTGGGGGCCACACGTCTCCTATTGGCGGACGATATCGACGCCGACAGCGCACCGATTCCCGACGTCCAGACCCACCCGGATGACGTCGTGTTGCTCCAGCATTCGTCCGGCAGCACCGGCTTGAAGAAGGGCGTGGCGCTCTCCAACCGCTCCGTCCTGGCGCAGGTCCGGAGCTACGCTCCCGCTATCGGGCTGCGGGACGACGACCGGATCGCGTCCTGGCTGCCGCTCTACCATGACATGGGCCTCATTGCGTGTGCCGTGCTGCCCGTGGTCACCGGCACCCCGGTCACGGCGCTCAGCCCGTTCCACTGGATCACGCGGCCCGCGTCGCTACTGCGCGCCATCCACGAGGACCGGTGCACGCTGGCCTGGATGCCGAATTTCGCTTACGACTTCCTCGCTGCCCGGGTGCGGGAGTCGCAGCTTGCGGATATCCGGCTGGACAGCATGCGGGGCTGGATCAACTGCTCCGAGCCAACGATCGCGGAGTCGCACCGCCGCTTCCTCCGGCGTTATGCGCCGCTAGGCGTGCGGGAGGAGACGCTCTGGACCTGCTACGCGATGGCGGAGACCACCTTCGCCGCCACCCAGGCGACCGCGGAGCGCCCGCCGGTGGTCGAGCGGATCGACCGGCACGCGTTTCTGGCCGAGCAGCGCGCCCTCCCCGTAGCGGACCCGGACGCACCCGCCCTCGAGCAGATGTCCGGCGGACCGCTGGTGGACGATACCGAGATTCGCATCCTGGACGACGGCGGCCGCGAGTTGCCGGAGCGCCACGTGGGGCAGATCGCCATCCGCTGTAG
>JAJFMS010000355.1 GCA_020696885.1 Armatimonadota bacterium
ATCAAACGAGCAAATCTACCGGTTCTTCGAATGGACCCTGGGAACGAAGCCCAAGTAGGGGCCGATACACGGCTGGCAACGAAGCCCAGGTAGGGGCATTCGCTGCCGGCGCCCGCAAAGCCGTAACCTCCCGCCGAACCGGGGAACCACATCACCAGCGGAGGAGATGCCCCCGTCCCCTGTAGCCGGCGCGTCGCCAGACCGCCGGTGTCCTCGACGCTCGTGAACCCTCCCGCAAAGCCGCAGACACACTGAAGGTAGGGCGGTCCTGGCTAAACGCCGTACGTAACCGATCACACAAACGGTGCGCGGCCATTTGCTGCAGGGAACGCATTCCCGCAGGGACGACCGACTGATAGCCCCGAGTTTCTACGTGGGGGCACGACCGCATCCCTGACTAACCCACCCCCCGCCATCTGCGGTACAAAAAAAGGGCCCGCCAAAGCACGAGGCTGGCAGGCCACCGGTAGGGAGTTAGGATTTGGAACACACTCCGGGTCTACCAACCCGCGTCCGCACCGTAAACGGGTTTTTTGAGCGGCTTTCCTGATGCCCTGCCGGTTGATCATCAACGCGGACGATTTCGGGTGGTCCTCCGGCACGAACGAAGCGATCGCGGACCTCTACGACGCGGGCGTCCTCACCAGCACCAGCCTGATGGTGGGCGGCGCCGCCGCCGCCGAGGCCGTGGAGCTGGCGCGGGCGCGTCCGGGGCTGGCGGTGGGCCTGCACCTGGCGCTCACCGTGGCGCCGGCGCTGCTCACCCGGCAAGAGGTGCCGCTGCTGGTAGACGCGGACGGCTGGCTCCCCAGGGACTGGCTGGCCGCCAGCATCCGCTACAGCCTGCTTCCCACCTGGCGGCGCCAGATGCGGCGGGAAGCGGCGGCGCAGTTTGCCGAGTTCTCCCGGCTGGGCCTGCCGTGGTCCCACGTAGACACGCACCTCCACCTCGGCCTTACGCCCGTGGTGTTCCATGTGGTGCTGGAGCTCGCAGCGCGCTACGGGGTGCGCGCGCTCCGGATCCCGGAGGACGATTTCGAGCTCGCGCGGGAAGGGGACTCCACCTCCAGCCGCCGACAACGGTTAGAGGCGCGAGTCCTCGCCGGCCTGTGCCGCAGGCAGCGCGCGCGCCTCGCGGAATCGAGCCATCTCGTCACCCGGCGGTGCTACGGCTATTTCCGGTCCGGACAGCTGAGCGAAGGATACCTCTGCCGTTTGGCGGAACGGATGCCGGATGGGGATTTTGAGCTGCACTGCCATCCGGACAGCGCCACGGACAGCGGCGTCGCCGAATGGAAGGCGCTGCGCTCTCCAGCTTTCCGGCAAGCGATCGAGCGCCGTGGAATCGAGCTGATTACCTACTTCTCGCTTGGGTAGTCGCCGGAAGTCAACACGACCATTTGCCTCGCAGCACGCGCGGTGCGATACAACGTTGAAGGCATCTGGCTGCGGGGTTGCCGGCCTGCCTGCCGACATGCTACCTGGAACGCCGCACGAACGAGACCTTCGACCCGTCCGGTCAATAGAGACCGGCTGGACAGTGACTCATTCTCGGCGGGGAGTTAGACCAACGCGTATGGCGGTGCCTTATTACGGCGCGGAGCTGCTTCCGCCGCAACAGCAGACACTCATCTCCGAAGCCGTTTTCACTGGCGTTGGGCTGCATTCCGGAAATCGATCCCGGGTGGTTGTTCACCCCGCACCCGCGGACCATGGTCTCGTTTTCATTGCCGAGGGGAAGCGAATCCCCGCCCTCGCCGAGTATGTGGGCGACACTACGCGCTGCAGCACGCTGGCCAGCGGCAGCACCGTCATCCACACCGTCGAGCACCTGCTCGCCGCACTGTACGCCCTCGGCGTGGACAACGCCGAGATCCACATCGAAGGCAGCGAGCCGCCGGCGAT
This sequence comes from Armatimonadota bacterium, assembly GCA_020696885.1. The sequence continues at coordinate 1,906 of JAJFMS010000355.1, forward strand.
GGACGGCAGCGCCCTCCCGTTTGCCGAAGGGCTGCTGGCCGCCGGGATCCGGCAGCAAGACCGCCCCCCGCGTGAGATCGTGCTGCGAGAGCCGGTGTGGATCTCCGACGGCGACCGCCACGTGCTCGCTTACCCTTTGGACCGGCTCACCGTGATCGGAAACGTGGACTTCGGCCGGCCGTTCGCCGGGCGCCAGTCGTTCTGCTTCTCCCTGGAGGGGCCGCAGCGCTCCGTGGAGGCGCTGGAGTTGGTGGGCGCCACGTCCGGCACCATCGCCGCCATGCTCCCGCCGCTGCGGCAGCCGGCGCTGGAAGGCGGCACGCCGCTCAACGTCTTCATGGAAGAGCTGGCGCCGGCCCGCACCTTCTGCTTCGAGGATTGGATCGCACCACTCCGGGCCGCGGGCCTCGGCATCGGTGGGAGCCTTGACAATACGCTGGTGCTGTCCGACCATGGCAGCAGCACCGCGATGCGCTTCCCCGACGAGCTGGCCCGCCACAAGACGCTCGATCTGCTGGGAGACCTCGCGCTGGTCGGCGGCCGGCTCCGCGCCTGCGTGGTAGCGATCAAGGCCGGACACACGCTGCACGTCGCCGCGGCGGCCCGAATTCGGAGACTCGCAAATGACGCTGAACACCCAGGAGATTAGCGCGCTCCTTCCCCATCGCTATCCGTTCCTCCTGGTCGATCGCGTGCTGGACCTCACCCCCGGCAAGCACTGCCAGGCGATCAAGAACGTGACGGTGAACGAGCCGTTCTTCCCCGGCCATTTCCCCACCCAGCCCGTGATGCCAGGGGTGCTCATCCTTGAGTCCCTCGCCCAGACCGGGGCGCTGATCCTCTACAGTCTCCCGGAGAACGAGCAGAAGATCCTGTACCTCGCCGGGGCGGACGACGTGCGGTTCAAGAAGCCGGTGGTGCCCGGCGACGTCCTGGTCAACGACGTCCACCTCCTGTGGTATCGCCGGGGGTTCGGGCGGATCAAATGCACCGCCTCGGTCAACGATGAAGTCGTGGCCGAAGCGGAAATGTCCTTTTCACTCACTGCTCGCTACTAGGGGCCGAGCCCGAATTCGGGCGGCCTCTCAGTGGCGGTAGTCCTTCCCGTGGTGCGCCGATGGGCGCCCCGCGGTCGCAAAGGTAGCGGAATGAGGATCCATCCTACCGCGGTGGTCGATACCACCGCGGAGTTGGCTCCCGACGTCACTGTCGGGCCGTACTGCGTCATCGGCAAGGACGTAGTCATCGGGCGCGGAACCCGCCTCGCGTCGCATGTCGTAATCGAGCCGTATACTTCCATCGGCGAAGACTGCGACATCCGGCACACCACCGTGCTGGGTGGCACTCCGCAGGACTTCAAGTACCGGGGAGAGCCGACGGCGCTCCTCATCGGTAATCGCAACGTCATCCGGGAGTTCGTCACCATCCACCGGGCCACCGGGGAAGGCGAGGCCACCCGCATCGGCGATGACAACATGATCATGGCCTACTGCCACATCGGTCATAACTCGACCCTGGGCAACGGCATCATCATGGCGAACCAGGTGGGCATCAGCGGTCACTGCCTGGTGGAAGACCGGGTGGTCTTCGGCGGCATGGTGGGCATCCACCAGTTCGTCCGCATCGGCAAGCTGGCGATGATCGGCGGGCTCTCCAAGCTCGTTACGGACGCGCCGCCCTATATGATGGTAGACGGGCGACCCACCGAGGTGGCAGGCCTCAACGTCCTCGGTTTGCGGCGCGCCGGCATCCCGTCCAAGGTGCGCGCGGGCCTGAAGCAGGCGTTCCGGCTCCTATATCGGAGCGGTCTGAACCTCTCTCAGGGTATCGAAGCTGCCTACAATGAGGTTGAGCCCAGCGACGAGCGGGATTACCTCCTGGAGTTCCTATCGAACATCCGGCGCGGCTACTCCGGGCGCCAGAACGATCCGCGCGGCCGCTAAGCCGCCGGATGGGGGAGCAGTCAGCCTAGTGCCACACATCGAAGTGCCGAAGTCCCAGGAGCGCGCGGCTCCGGAAGACCTGGCGCACTCTGAAAACGACGCGGAAGCGCATCTCGCTCGGGGGGCGGATGGCAACATCCCGCGCTTCGACCAGATCGTCACCCCGCATCCCGTGGTGGCCTTCTTGTTCCGGCGGCGGACGTTCATCGTGCTGCTCGCCATCCTGGCGATGGTGCCGCTGTCCGCGCCCAAGCCGCTGATGTTCGCCGCAGGCTTCGCCCTCGCCGTGCTCGCGGAAGCCTGGCGGATCTGGGCGGCCGGCACCATCCACAAGACCGAGGAGCTGACCACCGGCGGCCCGTACGCCTTCGTGCGCCATCCGCTCTACGTCGGCAGCTTCCTGCACGCGGTGGCCTACTGCCTGATGTCCGGCCATTGGACCAGCTTCGCCGTGGTCCTACCGCTCTTCTTCCTGCTGTACGGCGCCGCCGTCTCTACGGAAGAAGCGATGCTGTGCAAGATCTTCGGCGAGCGGTACGTTGACTATTCCCGGAGGGTGCCGCGGTTCATCCCGCGCCTTTCCGTGCCGCAGCGCGGCGAGGGCTCGTTCTCCTGGCGCCAGGCAATGGCGAACAAGGAGTACGTAAACGTAATCTGGATGCTCCTCCTGTGCGGGCTGTTCATCTGGCGGTTGAAGTAATCCGCCGGACCACGGCGCCGTGCGGGGCGATCGAGCCAGACCCCGCCGGGCCGCATGGCCCCACTACATCAACAGGGTCTCGCCCTTCGTTCCCGCGCGGCAGCCGCCGCCCCGGACCCCGGGCTTGCAGTCTCCTGGATCGGGCAGCACCCCTGCCACCAGACGTGAGGAAGCCGAGTTGAACGCCGGCAAAGGCAAGAACCGCCGCTACAAGAACGTCGAGCCGCTCGAGGGCAACCTGGGCCAGAAGGAAGCGCTGCTGCGCCTCTGGTCGTACCGCAATGAGCTCCGGACGCCGCTGCTGCTGGGCCTGGCGTGCACGCTGCTCTGGTCGCTCTTCACGCTGGGGCAGGGCGGCCTGGTCGCCCTCTTCCTCAAGGTGATCAAGGAAAGCGCCAACACCGGCCGGCTCCAGGAGCTGAACTTCTGGACTGCCCTCGGCTTCTTCTGGTTCGCGGCGCGCGGGGTCCTGGCCTTCGGGAAGGACTACACCTGGCAGTACGTGGCGCAGCGCCTCTCGTT
>JAJFMS010000356.1 GCA_020696885.1 Armatimonadota bacterium
GGTGAAGATGAGCGATCCGCGCGGGCCGGTGCAAACGCAGTGTGGCTGCCAGATCGGTGCGGTGGTCGCCGGGATGTCGTCGCCGGCAAAGGTACGCTGCTGCGATCCGACTCCCGCCACGGTGCGGATCTGCTTGCGACCGAGATCGACGGCCCGGATGACGTTGTTCTCGCCCTCGGCGAGGTAGAGCACGTCAGCGGCCAACAGCATTCCCCGAGGGCCGTCCAGCGTTGCTTCCAGCGGCGGGCCGCCGTCCCCGGCGTGTCCCCTCTGGCCGGTTCCGGCTACCCGGTTCACGCGGCCGGTCTTCAGGTTCAGCCGCCACACGCTCTGGCCGGAAACCGAGGCCACCCACAGGCTGTGGCCCCGGACCGCTAGCCCCTGCGGGGTGGAGAACGGCTGCTCCCGGCCCACGCCACCCTCCGGCGGAAGACCCCGCTGCCCGTTGCCTAGCACGGTCTCGATACGGCCGGAGCGGGCGTCGATGCGCCGCACCCGGTGGTTGGCCAGATCCGACACATAGATGTTGTCGTGGCCGTCCAGGGCGATGCTGTGGGGATCGTGGAAGCGCGCTTCCCGCGCCGGCCCGCCATCCCCGCGATATCCGGCAACGCCATCGCCAGCGACGGTCGAGATTACGCCGGTCCCGGCGGCTACCCGGCGGAGGAGATGGTTCTGCATCTCCAGGATCAGCATGTTGCCGCGGGAGTCGAAGCGCACCTCGTAGGGTTCGTTGAGCGCGGCTTCGGTGGCTGGTCCGCCGTCTCCGGAGTAGCCGCGCCGCCCGTTCCCGGCAACGGAGGTCAGTTTTCCGGTCTTGCGATCGAGACGCAGCACCCGGTGCGTGCCGACACACGTGATGAAGAGCCCGCCACCCGGCCCGTTCTCCACCCCGAACGGCAGGTCCACCGGCACTTCCAGCGCCGGCCCGCCTCCAGCCGGGAGGTCGCCCTCCCGGCCCGTTCCCGCGATCGTCCGGATCCGGTACTCCGCAGGCGCATCGGCCGCGCCGGAGGGGAGGCCGCTCGTAGACAGCGCGGCGAGAATGACGCCGAGTGCCGGCCGTCGCTCCACCGCCTACTTCCTCAGCCGGGCGAGGTGCGTGCGCACGGACACCGCGGTTCCGTGGCCCAGGCTGGAGCCCAGCGCCTGCAGCTCTTTCGGTAGGGCCGCGTACAGCCGGGCCAGGTGCAGTGCCCGCGCATCGTCCTTTGCGAAGGCCGTGAGGCCCACCTGCACGTCCACCTGCTCGTCAGTGCGGAAGTCCAGCACGTTGCCCGCCACTTCGGCGCCCTGGTCGCCGGGACGCACCGGCACCTTCCGCCACGGCTTCCCCTGGTACCGCAGCATCAGCCGCCGCAGCTTGGCCGGGGTGAGTTGAGCAGCCGTGACGCCGCGCGACTCGGCCCACTTCCGGAACGGCTCGCGATCGAGCGCCCACAGATACTTGAAGTGGCCGACCGTCGGCTCCGGCGCTCCTTCGTCGATGAGCACGATGCTCCAGTCGCGCTCCCGGGAGAACGGCAATTGCAGCGGTAGCGGCGTGCCGGCGCGGACCGGGCTGGCGCCGGACGAGAGCTTGAAGAACTGGTAGCGCTGCGGCGGCAGCGCCTCGAGCAGCGTGCGCTTTCCGCCGGGGCCGTTAAACCGCTCGGTCATCGCCATCCAGAACCCGTTGGGGAACTTCGACGCATCGAACGGCTGCACCAGGGTCGGGCTCACCTGGTCCACCGGCACCAGCATGTCCGCGGAAGAGAACACCACCTGCGTGGGCACCGTGATGGTCTCCAGGTGGGCCAGCGGCGAGGCGGCGAGGTAGCCGGGGCTCTCGAACGGCACGCCGTAGAGCGCGCGGCTCTGGTCCACGATCCCGCCCACCACCGCCAGCACCGGCAGTCGCGCCTGCGTGGTGCCCGGTGCGGCGATCGCATGCTGCTGGTTCTCGCCGATGTAGGCGGCGTTGTAGCCCCAGTGCACCGGGGGCACGTCCGGCATCGCCCACACCAGCGGGAAGGCGTCGGCCGCCAGCATCAGCGTCATCCAGCCGCCGGCGCTGCCGCCCTGGATGCTCACCCGGAGCGGGTCGCTCCAGGCCTGGGCGCGCATCGCGTGGAGGATCGCCTGATCCAGGTGGATCCCGCGGCCCAGCGGGTTGAGCGGGCTGCCGTGCGGGGTGCTGACCGCATAGCCCTGGGCCAGGAGCGCGACCGCCCCAGGGTCGCCTGCCTCGTAGCCGGCCACGTGCACCACCGGCACGGGTCGCTCCGGGTGCTCCCGCAGCACGGGAGGTAGGAAGATGCGGGCCTGTCCCAGCATCGCCTTGCCGTCCAGCCCCGGGTAGCTGAGCTCGGCGTTCACCCAGCCGGCGGTCTTGCCGCCCGCGTCCAGCTCGCCGGCGTCCAGCCGCCGCAGGCGCTGGTAGCCGTGGCCCGGAGCGCGGGTGTTGGGAAACAGCTTCGCCAGCCACGCGGGCGCGGGGGCCGGCGCTTCCGCTCCCACCTGGTCGGCCAGGGTCACGGAGCCCCAGTCCTTCACGTGGTCCGTGTCGACCCCGAAGACGCCTCCCAGCTCGGTCTGCTCCAGGTTGGCGCTGAATTTGTCGATGTAGACGAGATTGAACCGCAACCGGTCTCCCGGCACTCCGGAGATGTCCTCCGGGTCGCCGGACTTCAGCGGCACCTGCCACTCCATGAAGTACTCGCCGCCCGCGGCGGCCGCCTTCCACACCATCGCCCCCTGGCCGTCGCGGCGGGCGTCATCGGCGTCCTTCCCCGGTCCTACGAAGTGCTTGTCCACAAACGCGCCGGGCAGCATCGCGCGCCGGTCGTCCCCGGCCGCCACCTCGGCGCCCCGGCAGAACGCCAACACCACCGCATCGGCCAGCAGGGGTGCCGTGGAGCTCTCGCGGGAGGCGTCCGGCAGGCGGAGCGCCACGTACAGGTTTCCCGCCGAGTTCATGAACCGCAGCTCGCACTTGCGGTCCGGGCGCGCCTGTCCCTTGCCGGAGTGCATCCGCAGCGTGATCGGAATGGCCGGCGCCGCGTCCCACTCCCCGGCGCTCAGCGCGCCGTCGATCCGCGGGGCAACCTTACAGGGAGCCGAGCGGTAAGCAGCGGCCGGCGTCTGCGCCCGGGCACAGCCCCAGAGCACCGGAGCCGCGAGCAGCACTGCGAGGAGCGTGGGAGGTCGGAAGTATCGCATGCGGAGTTCCTGGGACGGATCGCTCGTCCTCGGCTAACCAGCACCGGCTCACCTCGTTGAGCTTACCAGAATTTCAGACGGGCGCGGGCTCCTCGGGAGCTCGTAATGCGTAATCCGTGATGCGTAAAGCCCACCGAGCGAGGACGGCTTCTTTACGCATCACGGATTACGCATTACGGCACGCCCGTCATCCGCCGCAGGTCTCCCGGGCTCGTCCGTATAATAGGCCGGTAGAGAGACTCTATTCCCCTGCCGCCCGGGCCTGTTTGGGCGGCGCAGGGGTACCGTGGGAGACAGCGTTGTCCCTCCAGGATCCCTCCGGCACCCGTCTCACCCGACGGCGCCTCCTCGGCGCCGGGGCCTCCGCCGCGACCGCCCTCGCCGGCGGCGGCTGCATCGCGCGCCAGACCGCGGCCTCCCGGCGCGGCGAGCGGCGGATCACCGTGTGGCATCCCTGGGGCGGGGTAATGGTGCCCCGGTTCCAGAAGATCCTCGCCGCGTTCCGGGCGGCCCATCCGGAGATCCGGGTGGAAGGGGTCTACACCCAGAACAACCTCTCCACCAACCAGAAGTTCTTCACCTCCATCGCGGCCGGCACGCCGCCCGACGTCACGTTCGTGGACGGTCCGCAGGTGGCGTCTTGGGCCGAGTGGGGGGCGCTGGAGCCGCTCACGGAGCGCGCCACCGCCTCCGCGGTGAAGGCGGAGGAGTACTTCCCGCCCACCTGGCGGCAGAACCTGTACAAGGACCAGGTCTGGGCGCTCACCTACTGCGCGGACCCCAACTTCGGCTTCGCCTGGAACCGGTCCGCGTTCCGGAAGGCCGGGATGGACCCGGACCGGCCTCCCACCACGATCGTGGAGCTCTCCGAGGCGATGAACCGCCTCACGCACACGGAGGGCGGGGTGATCCGGCAGATCGGCCTGATCCCGTGGGCGCAGTACGGCCCGCCGAACTCGATGTTCACCTGGGGCTGGGCGTTCGGCGGCGAGTTCTACGACCCGGCCGCGCAGAAGATCACCGCGGACCACCCGCGCGTGGTGAAGGCGCTGGAGTGGATGATCGAGACCGCGAAGAAGAACGATCCCGCCCGCCTCGCCAGCATCCAGAAAGAGATCGGCAGCGCGGACGCCAACCCGTTCTACTCCGGGCGGCTGGGCATGCAGTGCCTGCACATCGGCGGCGTGCGGGACATCGAGCGGTACGCGCCGGACCTGGACTACGGCGTCACCTACCTTCCCGCTCCGGAAGACGGCGAAGCGCGGAGTTCCTGGGTCGGCGGCTGGTGCATGGGGATCCCGAAAGGCGCCGCCAATCCGGACGACGCCTGGACCTTCATCCACTGGCTCTGCCACACCCCGGAAGGCACCGGCACCGTGGGACGGGAAGCGGGGATCTTCCCCGGCTTCCGCCAGTCGCCCTATTTTGCGGAGGTGCAGAGTAAGAAGTACTACAGCGACTACGCCCGCATCCTCTCGGAGAGCAAGCACCAGCGCCCGGTGATGCCGGTGCAGGCGTACTACATGCGGGAGCTGCTGCGCGCCGTCGACTCGGCGGTCTTTGGGCGGATGACCCCAGCGGAGGCGCTGGCCCGCGTCCGGACGAACACCCAGGCCGAGCTGGACCTGGCCCTGGCCGGAGCGCAGCCCGCGTGAAACTCCAGGAGCAGGAATGGCCGCGTTGAACCGCCGCGAGTTGATTGGAGGAGCATTGACGCTGCTCGCCCTCCCGTCGCGCGCCGCCGAGGCCCCCACGCGCCAGGACGCGGCCGTGGGACTGCGCCGCGCGGTCGAGTTCTTCCGGAGCCGGGTGGGCGTGAAGGGCGGCTACCTCTGGCTGTACAGCGAAGACCTGGCCCGCCGTG
>JAJFMS010000357.1 GCA_020696885.1 Armatimonadota bacterium
CTCACCGAGACCGGTAAGGCGCTGGCGTTCCACATCCGGGATGACGGAAAGGAGATGGCGCAGCGCGTCACCACCGTGGCCCAGATCGTCAAGCGCCGCGTCGCCACCACCCGCCAGATCATCAGCGAGATCAAGCCGCGCTCAGCAGAGACCGCCGAAGCGGTCCGGGACGCGGCCAGCTCCGTGCGGGAAACCTCCGCCGACCTGGGCAACCGCGCACGCACCGTGGGCGACCTCGCCCAGCGCCTCTCCCGAGTCAAGACCGCCGCCCAGGCCGCCGTCCGCGCAGGGGCTACCAAACCATCGGGGACTTTTCAGGGCAGGATCACGGGATGGGGAGGGCCGCGGCGGTTAACCGGAGCGGCGGCGATCAGGGCCAAATTCCCTTTCATCCCGCTTTCCCATCCCCTTCCATCCCGTAATCCTGTCTAAATACCCCGCCCGCGCCGCAAGCGGTAGGTTTGGCTGATTTACGACCGCGGTATCTCCCCGGTAAACTACTCCACGTCCGGCAGGTCCCGCGGGTTCTGACGACCGGGCGATAACGCGGCAAGGATTCGCCGCCCCCCAGAGCAAACGAACACCCGCTCCACGGTTTCGCAGGGAGAGCGTCGCGTCATGAAGCCCGCATCGGTCATCAACCAGGGAGACCACTTCGTCACCCTGAGGGCCACTACCGATCGCCCCGCCGAGATCCGTGAGGCCCTGGCTGCCCGGGACGTGCTGCACGTCTTCAAGGGCGACCAGAACCAGGCCTGGGACGCCGTCATTGCCAACCACTGCCTGGCCCGCGCCGTAGGCGACAGCGAGGCCGAGCTCACCTTCTTCGTGCAGGACGAGCGCCTGGGGACGTCGGACGTGCGCCTCGCGCGGTACTTCCGCCGCGACGAGCGCGAGTACGTGCTCACCGAAGATTATTACCGCGGCCGCGCCGGCGCGGTCTGGGAGCACCAGGACGTTTCGCACGGGCTGTTCTTCACGGAAGCCGTCTCTCCAGAGCAGTTCGCTACCGCCGCCGTTCACCTCGGCGGCGCGGCGGAAACCTGGGAGCGACATTCGAAGGCCCTGCTCCAGGACACGGAGTGGCTGCGGGCGCTGACTTCGCTGGGGATCACCTTCCCCGGGTCCGAATCCACGGGCACCCCGGACGCGGCTACCGGCCTGGGACCGGCCGTCAACGCGTCGACGCTCGCCGAGCTGTTTGCGGACCACCCATCCGCGTGGCTCTACTACGCATACACGAAAACCGACGGCCTGTACGGCCTGGTGCCGGTAGAGAACGACAACGCCACGCTCTCCAGCATCCCGCTCCGGAATCCCGAGCTACTCGCCCACGCGAAAAATCTCCTGCGGCTCACGGCCCGCGGCGCGCTGCGGCTGGCGGACAGCGCCCCGCATCGCCGCGGCATCAAGCAGCGCGCGCGGGAGCTCGGCGAGTGGGCGGAGCGGTTCCTGGAGGACCACCCGGCGGCCAGCGTAACGGACTTCCAGCAGGCGCTGGGCCGGTACATCAACGACGCGATCTTCCCGACCGACCGGATCGAGCTGGACCGCACGAGCCGGTTCATGCACGTGGATCGCAGCGACCTCCCCCGGCTCCGGACGCCGGAGCGCACGCTGCAGTTCTTCCTGGACGTGGCGCTGCGGCATCCCCGCGCGTTCACCGAGGCTTACAACGACGCCCTCAACCGCGTGGGCTTCGGCCTGCAGCGGATGAAGTACGACCTGGCCACGGGACGTTACACCCCGCCGTTCTTCGTGGACCTGAGCGTCGGCGGGGAGGGTCCGGTCTACCGCTACGGCCTGGAGCTATCCGGCACGGAGGCCACTACGATCCGCCTCACCCACCCCACCGCGGGTGACGTGATTGTCGCTTCCGATCGGCGGATCTCGTCGGTGTACGACCTCGCCCGCGCGCTGTTCGAGAACCTGGACGTTCCAAACGGCTTCACGCTGGTGGGCAAGGCCGCGACGTTTGCCGCGGAACTGCAGCGCACCCCGCGCGGCCTTGGGCTGCCGCGCCAGGGCAGCAAGTACACGCCGATGGTGGACCACCTGGTGAGCGGCCTCCGCGCCCGGGGCATCCTGGACCAGCCCACCGGGCTCCTCATCCGCATCGGCTTGAACGCCCTGGACCGCTTCTCGGCGATGGGCGACATCTCCCTGCGGCTGCCCCGCTTCCTGCAGGGAGTACTCGGGCGCCGGATCAACTGCAACTCCTTCGCGGACGAGTGGCGGGGGGTGGCGGCGGACGCGCATGACGAGCTTCAGGCCCTGGGAAGCTGTTACGTGGGCCAGCACGTCCACCTGACGCGGTTGATGGCACACAATGCGCGCGGTAAGGCTCTCCAGCCGCTGCTGGATCGTGACGCTCGGCTGATGAAGCTCGCGCGGCAGCTCTCGACCGCAGATGAGACCGGCCGCGTGCTCCGGGACCTGGGCCGGGACCTCTCCCCGGAAGCGGTGTCCTGTATCGAGCGGCTTGACGGCCGCCGCACTGAGCTCCTCTCCGACCGCCAGGCTGCCGCCGCCGCGGCCGCAGTCGCCACGAGGCACGGCCGCGTGGTGCCTGATTGGGCGCCAGCCGCCCAGGTGGAGCTGGAGCAGATCGAGCTGCAGCTCCTGCTGATCTACGCCGCCTACGTGCGGCGCCTCTGGCAGCGAGCGGAGTCGCTCCCCTACCTGAACGACCGCCCCTACACCCTCTCCCTCTACCTCCTGTTCGGGCGCGATATCTTCCCGCCGATCTGCCGCAACGTGGAGTTCGACGTGGAGTACGTCTCCCCGTGCCCGGTGTCCCACCTGGCGCCGCAGGTCGAGTACCACGCCCTGAGCTCCGACCGCGCCGGCGAGGAGTAGCACCCCTCACTCTCAGCTTCAGGAGCCGCCGTGAACGCCACCCAGCAACCGGACGAGTGGTTCGCCGACGACGAGTTCTGGACCACCCTCTTTCCGTACATGTTCCCGGAAGCCCGCTTCGCCGCGGCGGAGGCTTCTGCGGACGACCTGCTGGCCCTGAGCCGCCCGGCCGGACGCGACGTCCTCGACCTCTGTTGCGGCCCCGGACGGTTCAGCGTAGCGCTGGCGCGGCACGGTTACCGGGTGACTGGTGTGGACCGTTCCCCGTTCCTCCTGGCCCGAGCCCGCGAGCACGCCGCTTCCGAACAGCTCGAGGTCGAATGGGTTCACGAGGACATGCGGCGTTTCGTGCGGCCGAACGGCTTCGACCTGGTGCTCAACCTGTTCACCTCGTTCGGCTACTTCGATGACAAGGAGGACGACCTGCTCGTCCTGCAGCGGATCTTCGAGAGCCTCCGCCCGGGTGGGGCACTGGTGCTGGAGACCCTCTCCAAGGAGCGGCTGGCCAAAGTCTTCCAACCGGTCACCTGCGAGGAGCAGCCGGACGGCACGCTCCTGATCCAGCGCCACGAAGTGTTCGACGACTGGACGCGCATCCGCAATGAATGGCTGCTGGTTCAGGGCGAAACGGTCCGGCGCTTCCGGTTCCACCACACCGTCTACTCCGGGCAGGAGCTGCGAGACCGCCTGGAGTCGGCCGGCTTCGCGAAGGTTTCACTTTACGGGAGCCTCTCCGGGGAGGCGTACGGTCCCGCGTCCACCCGCCTGATCATCGTGGCCCGCAAGGGACCGTGAGCGCCGGGATCAGACCACAACCCGACGTGCGATAACTCGTAGGGGCATCCGCCGTGATTGCCCTGGAAACGAGGACGGTGTTGGCGCCTGCAAAGCCGTCCCGTCCCGTTCCGTCAACTTGGGTACGGCTCTGCTAGCGTCGGGCGGAAGCCCGGGCGAGGGCAATCACGGCGGATGCCCCTACCGCTCCGTGTGTCCCTGACTGCCCGCGGAACCACGCGCCCGGTTATAATCCGAAGCGCGGAGGGAGCGCGCGCGATGGACCTCGAAGTCGACCGGTACTGCTTCGTGTGCGGGCCGGACAATCCCCACGGCCTGCACGCCACATTCGAATACGGGGACGGTAAGGCGAGCACGCGGCTCGTGCCCCGTCCGGAGCACCAGGGCTATTCCGGCGTGTCACACGGCGGGGTCGTATCTGCGCTGCTGGACGAGGCGATGGTCTACGCCGCGGCCACGCTGGGGCACTGGGTGGCTACCGCGGAGCTGAGCGTCCGCTTCCGGAAGCCGGTTGCCACCGACGCAGAGCTGCTCATCACCGCCGAGGTGGTCCAGCAGCAGCGGCGGATCATCCAATGCCGCGCCGAGGCCCGCGCCGCCGACGGCACCCTGCTGGCCACCGCTACCGGGAAGCTGATGCAGGGCAGACCGCTCAGCAACGCGGAACGTGACGGCACGTGGTAGCCGCCACTCGCCTCCCGCTAACCCCGTGCCGGCACTCCAATTTACAACTCGAACCCAAAAGGAACCCATCGCATGCGCTTGAAGGATAAGGTCGTCATCATCACCGGAGCGGGAGCGGGAATCGGCCGCGCGTCCTCGGTGCTCTTTGCCCGCGAAGGCGCCCGGGTGGTCTGCTCGGACCTGGATGCGGCCACGGGCGAGGAGTCATCACGCCTGGCCCGCGAGGCCGGCGCCGAGAGCTTCTTCGTGCAGGGCAACGCCGCGGAGACGGCCGACGTGGAGCGCCTGGTGCGCGAGACCACGGATCGCTTCGGCGGGCTGAACGTGTTCTACGCCAACGCCGGCGTGGTTCCGGGCGGCACGGTCACGGAGTGCACCGATGACGAGTGGGACCGCGCGATGGCCATCAACGCCCGCAGCGTCTACCTGGCCTGCAAGTACTCCATTCCGGTGATGCTTGCCGCGGGCGGCGGCACCATCGTCTGCACCGCCAGCGTGGCCGGCATGGTGGGCGTAAAGAACCGGGCGGTCTACTCGGCCAGCAAGGCCGCCGTGACCGGACTGGTGAAGAGCGTGGCGCTGGACTACATCCAGGACGGCATCCGCATCAACTCGATCTGCCCCGGCACGGTGGACACCCCCTCGCTCCACGGTCGGCTCCAGGCCACCGGGAACTACGAGGAAGCCCTCAAGCAGTTCATCGCCCGCCAGCCGATGGGCCGCATCGGCAAAGCCGACGAGATCGCCGCGCTGGCCCTCTACCTCGCCTCAGACGAGAGCGGCTACATGACCGGCCAGAACCTCATGATCGACGGCGGCCTATCGCTGTAGAATGCGCTTCGCGCGGTGTTCAGTGTTCGGTGTTCGGTGTTCGGTGAACAGGCGGGGACATGGGTAACAACTCTGACCGGACTCATGGGTAACAGGTTGCCTTACTTGTATGTTCTGCAGGCGAGCATCGCTTTC
>JAJFMS010000358.1 GCA_020696885.1 Armatimonadota bacterium
ATACCAGAATCCGCAGCCAGGGGCCATCCAGCCCTCGCCACGAACGTCATGTTGAGCTGGTGCCCGCGTCGGCGCGTGGTACGTGTCCCCTGCGAAACATCTCCTACCGACCCAGGAATGCACGTCGAGCCCGTGGGCCCGCCCAGGTCACAGGTCGCCGTCACGGCGATGTGACTCAAATGCGCGTCGAGACCAGGAAGCACTTCCGGCTGATTGCCAGGAGCCCGCTATCAGGCGGGCGAGTGATGGTCCCGGGCCTGCGTTACTAAAGACCGGCCTGACAGCCGGACTCCTGGCAAACTGGCGGTGGGCGGGCAAAAGGACGGGAACGATTTCATCTATCGTGGGCGACCGACGACGTGCGCCCCGCCCCACCCCGTCCATCCTGTTGATCCTGTCCAATTCCCCTTTCCGCGTTCTTCCGCGCCTGCCCTCGGCTGCTTTTGCCGGGGTGTTTCGCGGGCAAATCACTCCGGCTTCCACTCCAGCGCCCGTTGGATGCGCTGCTTCAGCGGCGGGTGGCTGAACATCCAGAACACCACGAACTCCGGCGGGCTCGGGTTGGATAGGTTCAGCTCCGCCAGCTTGATGTACGAAGAGGCCCCGGTTTCCGGCTCCCGCGTTAGCCGCAACGCGAACTGGTCCGCGCGCGTCTCCATCGTGCGGGAGATGGCGGACTCTACCGGGCTGCCCAGGAAGTTCACTACGGAGACCACCAGCAGCAGCACCGGCAGTGACGCGAGGTCGTCCAGGCCTCGGACCTGCCAGCGGTCCCCATAACGACCGATCAGCGCCTTCGAGCCCCGGTCCGCCAGCAGCAGCACGCCGAAGGAGCCGGCGATGGCGAGCGCCAGGCCCAGCGGCACGTGACCTTCCACGTAGTGCCCCATCTCGTGGGCCATCACGAACACCACCTCGTCCTCGTCCAGGCGCTGGAGCAGGGTGTCCCACATCACGATGCGTGCGGAGCCGCCCAGCCCGGTCACGTAGGCGTTGACGCCTTTCGTGCGCACGCTGGCGTCCACCTCGAACACGCGGCTCTGCTCGATTCCGGCCCGCTGGGCCATCGCCAGCAGCCTGTCCCGGAGCTGTTCGTTCCGCAGCGGCTGGAACCGGTTGAACAGCGGCTCTACGAAGATCGGCACCAGCAGCACCGAGAGCGTCAGCAGCGGGATCAGCGCCAGCCAGAAGCCGACCCACCACCGGGCGGGACTGCGCCGGAGGCTCCAGTAAAGCAGCGCCACGATCGGCGGCGCCACCGCGCTCCCGATTGCGAACCGCTTCGTGGCGTCCAGCACCCAGCCGCCGAGCGACTGCGTGGAGAGCCCGTACTGGTGCGGCAGAAAGTAGGAGGCGTACAGGGTGAGCGGCAGCGTCAGGGCGCCGTACGCCAGCATCAGCAGCGGATAGTACACGTAGGCCCGCGCCAGGCCGTTGCGGCCGGTACGGTCCGCCGCATCGCGTGCCCGCGCGCTGATCCCCAGCCGCAGCAGCGCCACCAGGGCCAGCACGTCCACCAGCGCGCGGGCGAAATACAGCACGTAGCGGGTGTTCGAATAACGAACCATCTCCGGCGTCACCCGCACCTGCAGGTCCTTGCGCCCCTCCCGCTCCGGAGCCGGCGTGCCGGAAACCGGAGCCGCTGCCGCCGGACCCACCACCGCTGTCGCCACGGCGAGCACCAGCGCCGCTCCGCACAGCGCCCCGAGCGCCACCCCATACAGGAACCGTCTCATCCCACGCTCCCCTGTCCCAGCAAACATACACTTACTCTAACCCGTACTTCCATCGCTCCGGCACGCCAGTACCGTGCGTGATCGTCTCCGCGCGGCGTTAGCGCTCTCCAGGTAGCGGAAACAGCAGGTTCCGCCGGCTGGGCGGGCTGCAAAGGAAAACACCTCCCCCAGCCCCTCCTCCGAGAGGAGGGGAGCCGGTGCGGTGTGCGGCAAAGCGGCGCGCTTCTGCGCTGAGCCTATCGGAGCGCCCCCGAAGTTCCTTGCCCCGCTCTTCGCCCGATAGTCCCCCTGCTCCCCTTTTCCCGAGTTTTCGCGCCTGCCCTCGGCTGTCGTTGCCGGGGTGTTTCGTGGGCAACCGGCTCCCACCCCGGCACTCGTGTTTGTTCCCGCCGCCTCCGGGTATGTACGCACAGGTAAAGATCGCAGTGAACGGCAGCGCTGCAGGTGCCTCGAAGGAGAAACGATCGTGGAGAACACTTCCACTTATGGGACTACACCGGCGACCGATGCGAATCAGTCGATGGGTGACCAGCCCCGGCAGCAGATGCAAGACATGACTCAGCAGGCGAAAGACGCGGCCGGCAACCTGATGAATCAGGCCAGGACGCAGGTCAAGACC
The DNA here is from genome assembly GCA_020696885.1 of Armatimonadota bacterium. The sequence continues at coordinate 2,356 of JAJFMS010000358.1, forward strand.
CAGCTTTCCAGTCAGAAGGAGAAGGCCGCCGAGAGTCTCGGCAGCGTGGCGGAAGCGATCCGGAGCACCGGGAACCAGCTCCGGGAGCAGGATCAGCAGGTGCCGGTGGGCCGGTATGCGGAGCAGGCCGCGGGGATGGTTGATCAGGTGGCGGAGTACCTCCGCACCCGCGAGATTGATGAGATGGTCGGGCAGGTCGAGGATCTGGCCCGTCGTCAGCCGGCCGTGTTCCTCGGCACTGCGTTCGCCATCGGCTTCATGGCGGCTCGCTTCCTGAAGAGCACCCGCCCGGCCGGTAACGGAAACGGAGCCCGGGGGGGCTACAGCGCGCTCCGGCACGGGGACTTCGACGCGCCCTACTACCGCGAGCGGGAGTCGATCCGCGAGGCGGAGCTGCACGAGCAGCAGGGCTATCCGGTGAAGTCCGTCTACGAGCGGTCCCTCGAGCGCAGCGCGCAGGGGGCCTCCCCCCCTTATGGCACGATGCCCGAGGGCTACTCCGGCACGACGCCAACCATGGGCGGCGCCACCGACGTAACCACCGTGATGGCTACGGAGACGTACAGCGCGGATCTGGACGACGACGAGCAGAGCACTGACTATTCAACGACCGGGTATGGAACGAGGTCCGGTGATGTCTGACGAGATGTACGGTCAGCCGAAGGAAGAGCGCTCGCTAGGCGAGCTGTTGGGCGAGCTGTCGCGCGAGACGACGACCCTGGTCCGCGAGGAGATGCACCTCGCCAAGCTGGAGATGAGCGAGAAGGCGAAGGAAGCCGGAAAGGACATCGGCTTCCTGGCAGCGGGAGGCGCCGTATTCTACGCGGGCTTCCTCGTGCTGTTGGCAGCGATCGTCGTCGCGCTCTGGAATGCCGGGATGCCGCTCTGGGGATCCGCCCTGTTGATTGGTGCCATCGTGGCCGGCGTGGGTGGGTTCCTGGTCTGGAAGGGCATCGACCACTTGAAGAATGCGGACTTTGCGCCGCGCGAGGCGATTGAAGCGTTGAAGGGAGACCGGAATGAGTCAGCCAGCGTACGACGTCGAGCCATTGGATAGCTTCGACGACGAGAACACCACGCGAGAAATCGACGAGGTAGAAGCCGCGAGGGTGCGGGTTGAGCAGACGCGGGCTGAGATGGTGGACACGATCGAGGCCATCAAGGAGAAGCTCGACCCGCAGCATCTGAAGGAGCAGGCGAAGGAGACCGTCCGCGAAGCGACGATCGGGAGGGCACAGCACGCGATGGACGAAGTGAAAGATCGAGCACGCGACGCGATGGACAACGTCGCCGGCACTACCAAAGACTACACGGCCACCATCATGGACACGATCCGGGAGAACCCGATCCCTGCCGCCATGATCGGCATCGGCATCGGCTGGCTGCTGGTCAACATGCGGAAGCAGAACAACGGCCATCGCTACGATCGGCACTACAGCGAGCGCTCCTACAGCGGTGCCGGTACGATGCGCAACGACTACAGCTATCCGGACTACCAGACCACGGACCGGTATGAGAACCCGGGTTGGAGCAGCCAGGGAGCCTCCTATCGCCGGGGCTATGAGGACGATCGCGGCGGACTCGGGGAGATGAAGGACCGGGTCCAGGAGCGAGCCGGGGAGATCAAAGACCGCGTCCAAGAGCGGGCCGGCGAGCTCAAGGACCGCGCTGGACAAATGAAGGAGCGCGTGCAGGAGCGCGCGGGTGAGCTCAAGGAGCGGGTGCAGTACCGCGCCGGCGAGGTGAAGGACCGTGTTCAGGAAGGCGCGCAGCAGATCGGTGAGCGCGCCCGCTATCAGAGCCGTCAGGCGACCACGGTGGTGCAGCAGAACATGGACGAAAACCCGCTGGCGGTAGGCGCCGTAGCGTTGGTGGTGGGCGCCGCCCTGGGCTTCATGCTTCCCGAGACGGAGAAGGAGCGCGAGTGGATGGGCGAAACCCGGGACCGCGTGGTGGATCGCGCCCAGAGCACGGCCCAACAGCTCGGCCAGAAGGTGCAGAGCGTAGCCCGCGAGGCGATGGATACCGCGAAGACCGCCGCCCAGAACGAAGGCCTCACGCCGAACGGGTCCGAGATGGACAGCCTGAAGCAGAAAGTCCAGAACGTGGCCCACTCGGCGATGGACGCTGCCAAAGAAGAGGCCCAGGACCAGGGCCTCACCGGCCAGGGCTTCAGCCAGCAGCGCGCTGCCTGATCCTGACGTGCGCCGAGTGCGGTGCCGTTCGCGGCACCGCACTCGGCGTGTTTCTTCCCTGGTACCGACAGGTCTATCGCTCGCCGGTGCCAGGGGCAATCCCGTCTGGAGGACGTCGGGCCGTAGACTCTCGCGCTGGGCTCGCAACCTTCACTCGCCTGAAGCGTTCCCAGTCCCAGCGGGACGACCGAACCCTAGCCCAGCGTTTTAACGCTGGGGACCGTCGTCTAACCCTCCTGCAGTCCCGTAGGGACGACCGCCCGATCGCCCTACGTTTCAACGTCCTTGTGCTTGCCCTCCCAAGCTCCTACAGATCGATGTCCGCCGGTGTGTTGCTCCATCCCCAGTCACGGGTGTCAACGCCCCCGCAGACAGCCGATTATTCAGGAAGGGTTCGGGACGCCTTCACCCGAGCCGAAGCCCCGGAGCAGCACGAACGTGAGACCAAAGATCGGGATTACCTCCGGACTATCAGGACCACAATGGGGTCCTA
>JAJFMS010000359.1 GCA_020696885.1 Armatimonadota bacterium
GAGCAATCGATGAGCTACAGCCTGGTTCCGTACGTGTTGGACCTGGAGGCGCTGGGCCGGGCAGTGGGCGGAGAGGACGAGGCCCTGATCGCGGCGATTATCCAGCGCGACCCCGAGGACTTTGCCGAAGGCGAACCGGACGCTGCGGGAGTCTCACTGGGCGAGGCGTTGCGCGCGCTGGTGATGGGGGGGCCGTTCGTGAGCGGCGCGGAGCACCAGTACGGCTACGCGCTGGAGCGGCTGTGCGAGCACCTCGGCGAGCGACTGGACCGGGGCGATGTCTGGGCGGACATCCGCTGGGACGTGATCGAAGGGACCGGGATGGAGGAGATCCTGGACGACGCCGGCCCGCCGGTGCCGCTGCCGAAGATCAACAGCTACCCGGCAGTGGGCCACCTCACCGTGGCGCAGGTCGCGGAGATGGCTGCCAGTCTGGCGCAGGGCCACCTGACGACCGCCGCACCATCCGGCCGGAAGCGCCGCCCCGGCTTCCGGGCGCGCATCGTCGGGCTCATCCTGCGGCAAATCACTCGCCGGGAGCCGCTGAGCGCCGCTGACCTGCGCGAGTTGATGGATGAGTTCGAGGAGTGGCTCCGGCAGGCGGCCGCAAAGAAGCAGGGCCTCGTTTTCTTCTACTATTGATTGCTGCGCCGCCCTACGGCTATCGGCGGGCTCAAGGCCGTTACTTTGGAGAGCAAGGGACGCATCGGGTCGGCGGAACTACTTCGAGGAGTAAAGCGAAACTTCTGCTAACATGAACCCGAACGCGCTGGTGCGCGATCTTGGCCTGAGCCGGAGGTGTGGTGGTGGAGGCGCTGGATTCCGACTGTGCGCAAAAGTTGAAGGTCCTCTCGGATGCCACCCGGTTGAAGGTGCTCGAGATCCTGATGTCCGGTCCGAAACACGTCGGGGAGATCAACGAGCGGCTGGAGATCGAACAGAGCCTGCTCTCCCACCACCTCAAGGTCCTGCGCGACGCCGGCCTCGTCCAGGCGACCCGAGACGGCAAGGCCGTGCGCTACGAGCTGATGCCGGGCGTCGCCTCGAAGCACGCTATCGACCTCGGCTGCTGCCAGCTCTCCTTCCCGCCCTCCGCAGCCCCGGCCGGGGTGCCCGGTTCGGAGAAGTAGGCAGGTCGCGCCTAGCTCGCATTACCCGCCGGCCGTTCCCGCAGTCCCGGAGGGACGACCGGGCCCACGACCGCCTTACTAAAGCGCCAACCTCAGGCGCTCATGCCGGGCGAGCATCCCCTTGAGGGCGGCGATGTAGCCCTTCCGGTGCTCGCGCCACTCGCCGGGGAGCCAGGCCTTCTGGGAGGTTGCCGGCGGCGAGGTGTCTTTCTCCCACCGCGCCAGCGACTCCTGAAGCTCGCGCCCCGCTTCCGCGATGCCGGCGACGGCCGCCTTCCGATTGTCCGGGCTGCGCCGGGCGAAGTCCGTGAGAATCGCGTCCGCCAGCGGCGAGGTGGACTCGGCGAACTGATAGAAGAGGCCGTCGCGGACGGAGGGCGCGTCCAGCGCCAGGCGGCCCGCAAACGCCGTAGCCTCCCGTTCGGTCCACCCGTTCGCGGGCAGGCCGAGCAGCATGCCGCGGAGGCCATCCAGCGGCAGCCCCTGCTTGATCCAGCCGTTTAACAGCGCCACGGCTTCGTCCTGGGCTGCAGCGTCGTGACGGATCGCCAGCATTGCTTCCAGGGTGGGAACCCGGCGGTAATCATTCGGGCTGGCGAGGTAATCACGCAGCTCCGGCAGCGCGCTCTGGTCGCGCAGCTTCGCCAGGGTTTCCAGGGCCACGTGGGGTCGCGGCTCCTTGTTGAACGCGCCGCGACCCCAGAGCATGTCGAGTACCACGGGCGTTGCGGGCTTCCCGATCCGGACGATCTCCGCCACGATGAACCGGGTCTCGACCTTCCCCCGGAACGCCTGCTTCACCCGCTGGGTAACCGTATCATCCGCGTGCGCTAGCGCGGAGGAGATCAGAACCGCTCCCGCCAGAAGCACGCCGTATCGCAGGTTCATCGGAGCCTCCTTCCGTCAGGAAAGGTCCAGAAAGCGTCGTCGCTCATCCGCGGTGGGGATCCGGCACGCCGCTGGCTTCCGGCTCCACCGGTAGCGGTTCCGCGCCACCCAGTCGTATGCTATGTCCCGCAGTGGTCGCGGGATCAGCAGCGCGGCGGCCCCTAACGGCCACGGGAACCGTAGATACCGCGCGATGCGGAGCGCCGCGGTGGAGCCGGTGAGCGCCTTCCCCTTCTCGATCAAGACCACGGAGTTCGGCGCGGCATCCACGAACCCATGCTGTACCAGCAGCGCCTGCCCGGGCGCGGATTGCCGCGGGGCGAAGCGCAGCTTACCGGGCGGATCGTTCCGCAGCATGAACTGCACCCCGGCCTGGCACAGCCCGCACTCCCCGTCGAAGATCACGACCGGATGATCGAGCTCCGCCTGCACTCCCCCCACGGCTTGCTGTTGCATTCGTCCCCGCTATTGCATCCGGATCGTCATTTCCAGCTTTGCCCCGCTGCGGAGCACGGTAAACGGCACCAGGTCGCCCGGCTTCTTCTCGGAGACCAGGTAGGCGAGCAGTTCGCTTTCCGTCATCGGTTGGGTCTTGCCGTCCACTCCCACCACCACGTCTTCCTTCCGCACTCCGGCCTGCTTCGCCACGGCGTGCGCGCCGTACTCGCCCACGTGCTTCACGCGGAGCGCGAGCCCCTCCGCGGGAGCGCCGGCCTGCTTCCGCTGGTCCGGAGTCAGCGACTCCAGCAGCAGCCCGCCGGTGGCCATGCGGCGCAGGTCCCAGGAGGTGGCCCGCCAGGAGAGGTTGTCGCGGCGGCGCCAGCCCGCGTCCAGGGTCAACGCCAGCGGCACCGTCTTGCCGGCGCGAAGCACCTCTGCCTTCAGCTTACCGGCGGAGCCGGCGTGGTGCAGTACCCACTGGATGTCCGCGATGGAGAGGATCGGCTGTCCTTCCAGCGAAACAAGCTCGTCGCCGGGCTTGAACCCGTCCCTGGCGGCCGAGGAGGCCGGCGTCACGTCTCGCAGGGTGGCCCGGCTCGCCGGATCAACCACGAGACCCAGGATCCGGGGATGGGGATACGGAAACAGCACCGACTCGGGCATCGGCTTCATCCCGTTGCGGAACACCAGCCGCTGCGCTTCCCCCACCATGTGACAGTGGATGCAGCTCTGCGCGACCTTGGGCCCGAATTCCAGCTTGGCGGCGTACTTCCCTTTGAACGACGGATACTGCTCCGGCGACGGGTAGTCCATCGGCGTCCCCTGCTTCCCGGCGAGGGCCGTCTTGTTCTTCGGATACTGCCGGTGGAGCGCCAGCGACCCTTCCAGCGCGCGGCGGAAGCCGGCCAGGGACATGTCGTGCTGGGACTCGGTCTGGTGGGAGCGGGTACCGTAGCGGCCGTAGACCACGCGGTCCCCGTTCATCACCAGCGACGTCCACGACTGGTCGTAGTCGAACTGGAAGAGGGAGAGGTCCATCCCGTTCGTGGTGATCATCCGGACACAGACAAACTGGGAGAGCAGCCCCTGGATCGAGGCGTCGCGAGCCACGACGGTGTCGTCCAACTGCACGCAGTTGGCGCAGGGCACACAGCGGAACACCGCCAGGAGCGGCTTGCCGGTCTTCTTCGCCTCCCCCAGTGCGCGCGGGAAGTCGTTATAGATCCAGAAGCCGGATGCCTCCACGCGGTCCCGGTCGTTGAGGACCTTCGTACTCCGGTCTTGCGCCACCGCGGCGGTAAGCAGCACGGCTGCCGCGACAGCGGCGCCCCAGCCCCAGCGTTTCATTCTCGCACCCTCACCCAGTGTGATTACTTTAGAACGGTTGGGCGCGGGCGGGGCTCAGTCCTGCGCAGCATCTCCGCTTGGTATCGCGCCCTCTCCGGCCGGGTTATGCCGAAGCGGTATCGCCGGAAGAGGAGTTCCGCCGGCAAATGACGGAGAGATGTTGGAAGTGCATACCCGCCTGGTGGTGGAGTGTTAAAAGGCGGCCGTAAGGCCGCACCGGTTCCCAATACTCCCACACTCCATTACTCCACCACTCCCGCCCGCCGAACTGCTGGAGAAACCACGATGTCACGAACGAGCCTGTTTAGCTTGGGCGCCCTCACCGCCGCCGCCCTCCTGGCGCCGGCGTTGGCGGCGGGAGAAGGGACTACCGTCCGCCTCTGGAGCGGCAAAGCGCCGGGTGAGCAGGCCGCCATCGAACCGGAGAAGGCGGACCGCTCCGCGGCCAACCCCGCAGAGATCCAGCGCGTGTCCAATGTCACGGACCCGACGCTGGCCGTGTTTCCAGCGCCGGCGGAGAAGCGCACCGGCGCCGCGCTCATCATCGCTCCCGGCGGCGCGTACCAGTTCCTCTCCTGGGCCCACGAGGGCGAGGAGATCGCGCGGTGGTTCAACGGCCAGGGCGTGACCGCGTTCGTGCTGAAGTACCGGGTCCCCACCCGCTCCTTCGATCCCGGCAACAAGCTCGCCCTAATGGACGCGGAGCGCTCCGTCTCGCTGGTGCGCAGCCGGGCCAAGGAGTGGGGCGTCGACCCCGCCAAGATCGGCTTCCTCGGCTTCTCGGCCGGCGGTCACCTGGGGGTGAACCTGGAGAACAACTGGAAGCAGCGCGCCTACGAGGCGGCCGACGCCGCGGACCAGACGAGCTGCCGGCCGGACTTCGTCGCGCTGATCTATCCCGGTGGGATGATGGACAAGAACGACCCCACCAAACTGGCGCCGGGCATGGCGCCCGCAGCGGACACCCCGCCCACCTTCATCGCCGTGGCCGGCGACGACAAGGGCTGTGCGGAGCCCAGCGCCCGCTACTGGCTGGCGCTGCGTGCCGCCGGGGTCCAGAGCGAGCTACACGCCTACGCATCCGGCGGCCACGGCTTCGGCATGCGCTCCCGCGCCGGCACCGCCGCCACCTGGCCGGAGCGGTGCGCGGAGTGGATGCGCACCATTGCCGTACTGCCGAAGGCGGAAGCGAAGTAGCCGGCGAACACCGAACACCGAAC
>JAJFMS010000360.1 GCA_020696885.1 Armatimonadota bacterium
TGCACACCGCCACGGCGGCCCGCGTGTTCGACGTGCCGCTGGAGCAGGTGACCTCAGACCAGCGGCGCAGCGCCAAGACCGTGAACTTCGCCGTGATGTACGGCCAGAAGGAGTTCGGGCTCTCCCGCCAGCTCCGGATCACCATGGGTGAAGCCAAAGCGCTCATCGCCGCCTACTTCGCGGAGTTCCCCGGCGTGCTCCGGTTCACCCAAAGCACCCTCAACGAGGCGCGGAAGGACGGGTTCGTCTCCACCCTGCCGCCGTACCGCCGGAAGCGGTACATCCCGGGCATCCACGCCGGCAACCGGAACGAGCGGATGGCGGCGGAGCGCGAAGCCGCGAACGCGCCGATCCAGGGAACCGCCGCCGACGTGATCAAGATCGCGATGCTCAAGGTGGCCGAGGCGATGAAGGAAGCGCAGGTCCAGAGCCGGATGATCCTGCAGGTCCACGACGAGCTTCTCTTCGAGATCGTACCCGAGGAAGAGCAGCAGATGATCGCGCTCGTGACCCGGGAGATGCAGAACGCCTACGAGCTAAGCGTGCCGCTGGACGTGGAGGCAAAGGTCGGCTGCAACTGGCGCGACGTGGAGCCTACTGCCGGGAATTAGGTTCGGGATTAACCGCAGCGTGCCCCCCGATAGGCCGAGCCGCATCGGTGGAGGGATCGATGGAAGCTGACTATCCTGCCGCCCACAGCATGGACACCACCTGGTTCGCCGTGGACCGGGAGGGGAACGTGGGCGTTTTCCCTAGCGGCGAGCTCGGGGTGGTGCCGCTGGATCTCCCCGACGACGAAACCGGCGCCGTGGAACAGGCGCTGGCTCGCCACTTTCGGGTGGGGGAGTGGGCCTATCATCCCGGCGGTGCGGAAGCGCCAGGGTGGGTCCACTATCCGCATTTCCAAGGCGAGCCGTTCGACGACGTGGTGATGTTCCTCCGCGACCTGGAGGTGGTGGCCGACGACCTTCAAATCGGGAACGCGCGAGCGGTTCCGTCCACGCAAGGGGTGGCGGTGATCTGGCACTCGCTCTCCCGGCGCCGCCTTGTGGAACTGCACACGGCGGGTGATTGCCTTCACTGCCGACAGGAGTGGTCTGGAGCCGTCGGGCAGCCGGAGCCGTCCAGGGGGTCGCTGTTCCACTTCGAGCACTTGACGGAGCCGTGGGAGCAAGGGCCCTACGCGCTGGAGACCCAGCCCACTCGGCCGTTGAACGTGAGTGAGCTTCCGACGGAGCTGGCGGGTGAGATCGCTCGCTACCGGTTCGAGAACCTGAGCTTCCGGGACGTCTCGATCATCGACCTGGAAGCACACTTCCCGTGCCGGGCGTGGGGTGGCCCGCTGCCACCGCGGGGTGACCCCTCGTCCGGCTGAAGTGAGGCGCTCATGCTCGAACGGATCTCGATCGAGGTGACGAACCGCTGCGCCAAGGCATGCTGGTTCTGCTACAGCCACAGCGGCCCGGACGGCCCCACCGTCTGGACCGCCAACGAGCTGGTGGCGTTTGCGAGTGACTGCGCCGCAAACGGCGTGAAAGCGGTCTCGTTCGGGGGCGGGGAGCCGCTGCAATACGCGCCGCTCTTCGAGGTCCTGGCACGGCTGCGCGGAGTGATGTTCCGTTCCCTCACCACCAACGGGCTGCTGCTGAACACGGAGATGCTGGAGCGCCTCCGCGAGGCCGGGCCGGACAAGGTCCACGTCTCGATCCACTTCCCCGATAAGGAGCGGGAGGTGGCGCGGGTGATCCGGCAGGTCCACGCGCTCCAGGACGCCGGCATCCGCAGCGGCATCAACCTGCTGGTGCAGCGCTCCGGGCTCGCGGCGGCGGCGGCCGCGGCGGCCCGGGCTCGCGCGGACGGCATCGGCAACGAGCGGATCGTCTACCTTCCAATGCGTGGGCAGGAGACCCCCACCCCGCGCGAGATAGCGGAGGTGGCGGGCGGGGAGCGCTTCCAATCCATGACCTGCCTGGCGGCGTGCGGCATCAGCCCGCGCTTCTGCTCCATCGGGTGGGACAAAACGGCCGCCTGGTGCTCCTACACCACAGCCCGGCGCCCGCTGCCCGCTCTCAACCACGCGGGGCTCCTGGAAACACTCGACGGGCTGGGTCTGATCTTCTGTGGAGGGACCGATGGACGCTGACTACCCCGCCGCGCACAGCATGGACACCACCTGGTTCGCCGTGGACCGGGAGGGCCATGTGGCGATCTTCTCCAGCGGCGAGGCCGGGGCCGTACCCGAGGAGGCGCTGACCGAAGAGTCGGATCCGGTCGCTGTTGAGCTGGAGGCTTACTTCGCCGCCAACGGGTGCATCTACGTCCCGGCGCAAGGGCATGAGTTTGCGGTTGCGCCACCCCAGCATACCGACCCCTCTTACCGACAGGACCCGCTTCGGGAAGTCTTGATGTTCCTGGCCTCCCTGGATCCGGTGCTCGACGACCTGCGAGCCCGGCGGGCACAGGAGGTTCGGTCGTCCAGTGGCACCGCGGTGATCTGGAGCAGCCTCGACAAAAACCGTTATCAGGAGCTCCATGCGGCGGGCTACTGCCTGCACTGCCGGCAGACGCGGGAGGACGAACGAGAGCGGGCGGAGGCGGCGCCCGCGCGCGGGTCCCTCTTTCATTACGAGCACCAGACAGACAACTGGATCTCCGGTCCCTATGCCCTGGAAACCCAGCCCGCTCAGCCCCTCACGCTGGAGCAGCTTCCACCAAGGCTGCGCAGCGCGCTGCAGGGCGCCCGGTTCCAGGAGCTGTCGTTCCGAGAGACGCCGCTGATCCAGCCGGTCGAGCACTTTACATGTGTGTCCTGGGACTGCGCCTGGCTTTCTCCGGACGGTAGCGAGGCGCGGCCGATCCCCGGCCGGGAAGCCGAATACGAGGCGGTCTACATCGCATGGCTGCGCAGCCCGGACGATGAGGACTACGACATGGCGCCGCCGCCTGGCTGGACGGTGGAAAAGGAGGAACAGGCCCTGCGCGACCCTCCTCCCGCGCCGCCGGGAGACAGCCCTGTAGCACCCGCAGGCCGGATCGTCGGGATTATCCGGAGGTTCTTCGGCCGGTAACCAGGAGTGGACTCCCCTACCCCGGTTGTGGCACCGGCTCGATCCCCAGCACCCGGCAATGATGCGCCAGAGAGTCCCGGATGTGGCGATCCCAGTACTCCCAGACATGGGCGCCGTGGTGCTCCGCGTAGTGATGGGGAATCCCGAGCTCCTCCAGGTGGGCGTGGAAGCTCCGGTTGTTATCCAGCAGGAAGTCCTCGGTGCCGCAGTCGATGAAGAGCGCGGGGAGCTGGGCCGGGTCGGCCTCTTTCGCCAGGCGGAATAGATCATACTCGCGCCGGGTGTCCGAGTCGGGCGGACCGAACGTGTGGCGCCAGTCCGCGCTCTGGCTCTGGTGGATGGCGAACGCGCTGGAATGCGCCCCCACGCTGCAGAAGAGCTCCGGGTGTCGCAGCCCCAGCATCATCGAGCCGTACCCTCCCATCGAGAGACCACCGACCACTCGGTGCTCCCGGCCGGGGCGGATCGGGAAGGCGTGCTCGGCGCGGGGGATCACGTCCTGCAGGAGGTAGTCCTCGAACCGCTCGCCGGAAGCGGTGTTGATGCAGAAGCTGCGCTCCACGTCCGGCATGATCACCACCAGCGGGAGATCGCGAACGTAGCGCCAGATGCCGGTGTGCGTCATCCAGGCGGTATGGTCGTCGCTGGCCCCGTGGATCAGGTAGAACGCGGCGTAAGGACCGTTCCCTACCCGTGCCTGGTCCGGCAGGATGAAGTTGAACGCCTGGTGGCGCTGCAGCACGTGGGAGAGGAAGTGAAAGTTGCCGTAGCTCATAGTAACTCGTCGGTCACGGGAGGGGATAATGGGTCGTGAAGCGGTAAGTTGGGAGGGTTCACCACGGAGACACAGAGACACGGAGAATACAGAGAGAGTTTCTTGATGGGATGGCGGGAGCTGTGGGGATGTGCGGAGAAGTGCACGGCAGGTTGACCTCGCCCTTCATAGGGACAGGCGCCAATACCCCTGTGCTCCCTCATTCCCTCACTCCGTGCTCGTTAATGGCGCCGTGAAGCGGTAGGTCCCGGAGCCGGCTTCGTAGATCGCGGCGCCGTTCTCGGAGCGCAGGAGCTTCAAGCCAACGGCTCGACTCGCCGGTTTGCCGCCCTCCGTCACCTGTGATGCATCCGAGGTGGGCACGTAGATCGTGGCGGTGGTGTTCACCGGAACCGTGACGCTCAGCGAGAGCTTACCGCCTTCCCGCTTCCAATCCGAAGTGATTCGGCCGTGGATGGAGTCGTAGCTCCCGCGCGCCCAGGTGAGATCCCCCACTACCTGCGGCTGGATCCGGATCCGCTTGAAACCGGGTGCGTCCGGCCGGATCCCCGCCAGCGCGCGATAGAACCACGCGCTAATGTCCCCGAACATGATGTGGTTGCGCGAGGCAGTGCCGTCCCACGCCTCCCAGAGCGTAGTGGCGCCCTGCTCGAACCAGAGCCCCCAGCTTGGATAGGTCTTCTGGCTGGCCACGCGGTACGCCACGTCCGCCCGCCCGTTGTCCAGCAGCACGTTGAGCAGGTACTTCGTGCCTAGGATGCCGGTGTCCAGGTGGTTCCCCTTCTTCTCCACCTCGCGAACGAGCTGATCCACCACCTGCTTGCGGTACTGGTCCGGCACCAGGCCCCAGTTCAGCGGCGTAGCGAGAGCGGTCTGTGTGCCGTTGGAGTACGTGCCGGTCTCCGCGTTGAAGAACTTCCGGTTGAACGCCCCGCGGATGCTCTCCGCCAGCGCGGCGTACCTGGCCGCATCCGCCTTGCGGCCGAGCAGCTCCGCGCTGCGCGCCACGATGCGGGCGTCCGCGAAGTAGTAGCCGGTGGAGGTCACCTCTACCGGGGCGGTCTTGCCGGGCGGCACCCAATCCCCCAGACCGATGTTGACGATCCCATCCTTCGAGCGGCTGGTGAGGTAGTCCACGTAGCGCCGCATCTGCAGGTAGTGCCGCTCCAGGATGGCGGTGTCGCAGGTCCTGGATCCACTTGCTGTCCGCCGCGGCCGGGTGGAAGTTGTAGATCGCCTGTTCCGCGGCCAGGTGCGCGTCGCCGGTCCAGCCGTTCTTCTCCCGGTGGGGGCAGTCTGTGGGGATACTCGCCAGGTTGCTGAGATAGGCCCAGCGAGTGGCCTCCTGGATCCGGTTGAGCAGTGGGTTGGAGCAGGCGAACTCGCCAGCGGATCGCACGTCCGTATGGGTGACGCGGGCGGTGAGGCTATCCACCGTCGGCTTCCCCGGGAACCCGGTCACCTCCACGTACTGGAACCCGTGGTAGGTGAACCGCGGCTCCCAGGTTTCGGTGCCCGCGCCTTTGAGCGTATAGGTATCCGTCTGGAACCGTGGGATCGGATCGCCGGGCTTGCGCTCCGCCGTGTTGAACGGGCGGAGGTGGATGGCGATGTCGTGCTGGTCCAGGGTGCCGTCCGGGTGGAGTCGCTCCCCGTACTTGAGCTTCACCTCGCGGCCGGCGGGACCGCTCACCGAGAGCAGCGCGTGTCCGGAGAGGTTCTGGCCGATGTCGAAGACGAAGACGCCCGGCTTCGGCTCCGTCACCTTAACCGGCTTGAGTGTTTTCGTGATCCGGATCGGCTCCATCTGCTGCGCGGTGATCGCGCCGCCGGGCGCCGGAACCGCTAGCGCAGTCTGCCACCGGGAGTCGTCGTAGCCGGCCTTATCCCAACCAGCCTGCTCCTGGCGAGCGTCGTACGACTCTCCGGCGTAGATGCTGTCGAACACCACCGGCCCGTCCGCGGTCCGCCAGCTCTCGTCCGTGGAGATCGTTTCGATGCGGCCATCCGCGTACTCGATCCGCAGGTCCATCAAGACCTTCGGCGCCTGGCGCCAGGGGGCTTCGTCGAAGTACCACACCGCCACCGTGTGCACGTTGAGCCAGCCGGTGCCCAGCATCACGCCCAGGGCGTTCTTCCCGGGGACGAGCTGGTCGGTCACGTCGTGCGCCACGTAGAGAGAGCGACGGTCGTAGCGGGTATAGCCGGGGTCGAGGACGTGATCGCCCACCTTCTGGCCGTTTAGCCGCAGCTCATGGTAGCCGAGGCCGCAGATGTAAGCGCGGGCGCGCTTCACCTTGCCGCTTACCGTGAACTCCCGCCGGAGCAGCGGCGCTGGACGAGCGGTCTTCTCCCGCGTGCGGCCGATCCACTTGCCGCGCCAGTCCGTCTTCTCCGGCAGCCCCATCTCCCAACGAGCCACCGGGCTCCAGGCGGAGGGGCGACCGTCGCGGTCCCAGACCCGCACCTTCCACCAGCACGCCTGCGCCGCCGGGAGCGGCTTCCCTCCGTAGGGCACCTGCGCGGAGCGGTCCGACGCCACGCGGCCGCTATCCCAGAGGTCGCCCCGGTCCCGCCGGAGCTCGGCCTCGCTGCCGGACACCAGCACCTGGTAAGCGGTCTGGCTCTGTCCCCGCTCCCCGGACTCCAGCAGCCACCGCAGCCGGGGGTGCGGGGAGTCCAGCCCGATCGGGTCCTTCAGGTACTCGCATTCCAGGCCGGTCACCTTCACCGGCTGCCGGGCGGCGTCCCCTCTGGACGCGCCCAGCACCATCAACGTCGACAGTGCGGTCAGGCAGGCGATCTCCCAGCGCATGGTGGTTGCTCCTTACCAGAGATTGCGCCAGGCGCACGCGGGAGACCTTCGACACAGTTCAAGGGTGAGGTGCAGCCGTCTCCTGTAGCAGGCGTCGCCAGACCGCCTGTGCCCTCGACAATCGTGAACCCTCCCGCAAAGCCGCAATAGCCCCGGGCACGGGGAAGGACTGACCGGCACCCTACCAAAACCTGACCTCGTCGGCTGCCCGTCCGCAGATGCGGGCGCTGGAGAAACCTGTGGACAGCGGAAACGAAGAGTCGGACCGCCAGGCGCCGTGGCGCAAAGGCGACCACGTCTACATCAACGCCGGTCCCTACTCAGATTGCAATGGCGTTATTGAAGGGGTAAACGACGCGGAGCAGAAGGTCACGGTGACCCTGGGGACCCTCCGCCCCGTCCCGCCTATCGGGGCTAGACTTCAACCAGATCGAGCCCATTGGAGCGCTCTGGGACCGTGGCTGCGGCGCCGTGCACTTACCAGATCCGCAGCGACTTCCGGAGCAGCGCCGCTAACCTGTTGACATACGGCCACAAGTGCTTCAAAATCTCGGTAGTTATCGGTAATTGCCGAGATTTTGAAGCACTTACATGCCCGAGTCACGAAGTGACGAGATCATGGCGCTAGCGCAGGAACTAGGGCTTCTGCGCCCGCGGGACCTGACTGCGCGTCACATTCCGCACAGCTACCTGCGCCGGCTAGCTCACCAGGGCCGCCTAGAACGGGTAGCGCGCGGAACCTACCGGCCCACCGGCAATCAGTCCACTCAACATCTCACGTTGTCGGAGGCTTGTAAGCGAGTCCCAGCGGGCGTGATCTGCCTGATGTCGGCGCTCCGGTTCCACGATCTCGGCACCCAGAGCCCGTTCGAAGTCTGGATGGCAATTCATCCCAAGGCGTATGCGGCTCGCCTTGATTACCCACCGGTAGGGTTCGTGCGGTTCTCGGGCGCGGCGTTGACGGAAGGGGTCGAGCAGCACGACACGCCGGACGGACCGATCCGCGTGTATTCGGTCGCGAAGACGGTGGTCGACTCCTTTCGGTTCCGAAATAAGATCGGCCTCGACGTCGCGCTCGAAGCGCTGCGGTGTTGCCTTCGGGAACGGCGCGCCACCGTGGATGAGCTGTGGGAGTACGCAGGGCTCCTGCGCATGACGAACGTGATGCAGCCGTATCTGGAGGCCAGTGTATGAGCCGGGAAGTTCCACGAGACGTAGCTGCATCCGTCCACGCTCGGCTGCTAAGCCTGGCGAAGAGGCGAGGCGAGGACAATCAACAAGTACTAACCCGGTACGTGGGTGAGCGCTTCCTCTACCGGCTCTCCATCTCCCCGCACCGGCAGCGCTTCATCCTGAAGGGCGCCCGGCTATTCGAGCTGTGGATTGGTGATGCGCACCGTCCAACCCGAGATATTGATTTCCTCAGTTCTGGCAGCCCCCACATCCAGGATCTGATCCCAATCTTTGCCGACATCTGCAGCCAGCAGGTGCCGCAGCCGGATGGAGTCATTTTCCCTCTGGACCGTATCAGTGCGGAGCCTGCGCGAGAAGATCAGGACTACCAGGGAGCGTCCTTCAAACTGACGGCGCTTCTTGGGAATGCATAGATCCCCGTTCATGTTGACCTCGGCTTCGGGGATGCGGTCACACCGGCCGCCGAATTGACGACGTTACCGGCGCTCCTGGAACTACCTCGGCCCGAATTACTGGTCTACCCACGCGAGACCGTCGTGGCCGAGAAGTTCCAGGCGATGGTGGCGCTCGGTATGGCGAACAGCCGGATGAAAGACTTCTACGACCTGTGGTACCTGGCTCGCACCTTCGATTTCGAAGGGGCAACCCTTGCCGCGGCGATCGCGGCGACGTTCGGTCGGCGGAAAACTGCCCTGCCGGCCACCGTTCCGACGGCGCTCAGTCCCGAGTTCTACGGCGATCCGGCGAAGCGGGTCCAGTGGCGAGCCTTCGTGAAGCGGAGTCGGCTGACCGGCGAGGGGATCGAACTACCAGAGATCACACCGCTCATCGCTGCGTTTGTACTGCCGGTCGTGGCCGGACTACTCGCGGATCAGCACTTCAGCGGGCGTTGGCATGCCGCGTCAGCGTCCTGGATACCGCTTGAAGCGTAAGGGGCGGGTCGTCGTGCTCTTACCAGATCCGCAGCGAGTCGCGGAACAGCGCCGCCAGCTCCTCCGGGCCGGCAGGCACCGGGGAGAGCCGCGTAATCCGCTGCTGGGGCAGCGTGCCCTGCACCAGCGCGGGGATATCCGATTCGGAGTAGCCCACGGCGCCGAAGCCGTTCGGCACGCCCAGCCGGCGCAGGTACCCGATGACGCAGGTCGCCAGGAGCGCTCCGGCATCTTCCGGCGAGACACCGGCCGTGTCCGCTCCCAGCGCCGCCGCGGCCCGCAGGTGCCGCTGGGGCGAGGAGGAGGCGGTGAAACGCGCTACCGCCGGCGTGCTGAGGATGACGGAAACACCGTGTGGTAAGAGCGGGTGGTCGTCCGGGTAGCCGGGATGGTAGTAGCTCCGGTTCATCCCGGCCGCCGGGTACGACATGGCGTGGGGCAGGTGCACCCCGGCGCTGCCGAAGCCCACGCCGGCCATCGTGGAAGCCAGCAGCATCTGCTCGCGCGCCTCGTCGTCCGTGGGGTCTTCGGCGGCGCGGACCAGGTATTCGCTCACCAACTCCAGGGCTCGCAGCGACCAGAGGTCGCTCACCGGGTTGGAGCCCTGGTAGCCCGGTCGCT
>JAJFMS010000361.1 GCA_020696885.1 Armatimonadota bacterium
GAGGCGGCCTGGAGTGAGCATGTCGCGCCTGCAGAAAAGTCGTCTACTTCGACATACTCTCGGTGGTGAATAATCACCCAGGAGGCCCGGATGATTCGGATCGGGGAGAGCCAGGGTGGAGTATGTCAGGGGCTGACGCGCCGGGAATGGCTGCGCGTGGGTAGCCTCGCGCCCCTTGGGATCTCGCTGGCGGATCTGCTGCTGGCAGGCGACACGCAGGCCGCCACGCGGCCGGTCCGGATAGCGGCCCCCTCGTTCGGGCGGGCGAAGTCGTGCATCATTGCGTTCCTCTTCGGCGCGCCGGCGCACCAGGATTTGTGGGACCTGAAGCCTGACGCCCCTCGGGAAGTGCGCGGGGAGTTCCGACCGATCCGCACTTCCGTGAACGGGATCGAGATCGGGGAGCACCTGCCGCTCACGGCCCAGCAGGCGCACCGGTACAGCATCGTCCGTTCGGTGACCCATCCAGACAACACGCACACGGTGGCGATGCACTACATGCTCACCGGAGTGCGGCACCGCAACCCGGGCAGCAACCCGCAGAACGAGCCCACCGACTTCCCCTGTTTCGGCGCCGTGGCCCAGCATCAGCTTGCGAGGGTCGGGCCGCTGCCCGCGTCGGTCAGCCTCAATTCTCCGGCTAATCAGGTCTCGGCCAGCAACCACATCTTCCCCGGGTTCTTTGCCGGTTGGCTCGGTAACCACTCGGACCCGCTGTTCATCAACCAGAACGCCCACGCCGCGGGCTTCCGGCCGTTCGAGACACCGGAGCTGCTAACTCCCCAACGACTGCTGCGGCGGCAGCGGCTGCTCGGGGAGGTTGATCGGCACCGCGAGGCACTCTCGAACCTGGCCGCGGTGCGCTCACTCCGCGACCACCAGGACGCGGCGCTCAACCTGGTGACCGCGCCCGCAGCTCGCCGCGCGTTCGATCTCTCCCTCGAGTCTCCCACCCTCCGTGAGCGCTATGGAAGTTCCGCCTTCGGTCAGGGGTTGCTGCTGGCGCGGCGGCTGGTGGAGTCCGGTGTGCGGCTGGTGACGGTGAACTGGGCCCGCGACGACGCGTTCTGGGACACCCATGCCCAGAACTTCAAGTCGCTGAAGGACGACCTGCTGCCGCCGTTCGACCGGGGCTTCTCCGCACTGCTGGAGGACCTGGCGACGCGCGGCCTGCTGGACGAGACGCTGGTGGTGTGCCTGGGCGAGTTCGGGCGGACACCGGAGATCAACAAGAACGCGGGCCGGGACCATTGGGCGGCGTGCAACTCCGTGGTGCTGGCCGGCGGAGGGATGAAGTCCGGCTTCGTTTATGGAAAGTCAGACCGGATCGCCGCCTACCCGGACGAGGATCCGGTCACGCCCGAGGAACTGGCCGCGACGATCTACCATGCACTGGGAATCGCTCCCGGCACCGAGTTGATGGATCCGCAGGGCCGGCCGGTTCCGCTCTGCACCGCGAACCCGGTAAGGGCATTGTTCGCTTGAATCAAGAGCCCACCATGGCGAGGCTCAGGGATCCAGCTTTTCCCAATCGAGAAGCGGTGCCAGGTCTTGGCCACCCAGGAACAGCTCGAAGGCCCGGCATACATCGGCCAGCTTGACTGCGTCCGGATCAGCGCCGAAGTGACGGTCTTCTGAGCCATCGCGATACTCAAGCACGTAGGTGTCGTCACTGTCGAGGAGCGCCTGGACGTAGTGTTCCTCGGCGGTCGCGAGGATCAGGAATTCTTCCTGGTCGAGATTCTGGAGCGCCTTGACAATCGCTTCGAGGTTGGGACTTTCGATCACCTGATCGTCGTTGATATTTAGAGTCATCGTGATCACAACTGGGTAGGTGTCGGACAGGAGCTCAGGTCGCCGGAAACCGGCTGTCGCTCAAGGTCGTGCGTTGACGGCGGCTAGCCCTGCGCGAGCGGAGCCACCTCCACTAGGTTCCCGTGGAACGTCGCGCCGCCAGCGTAATCCGCCAGCTCGTCGCTGGTGGTCCAGTTGGCGCCGCGCCCGTCCGTCGCGTGCTGGCTCCACCAGACGGTGGGACAGAATACGGAGCCGATGCCTACGGTGGCTGCCACCTTCGCTCGTGCCCGGAAGCTGCCGCGATCGTTGCGGATCTCCACCCAAACGCCGTCTTCAATGCCTCGCGGCCCCGCATCCTCCGGATGGATCTCCAGCGAAGGATCGCCGTGCCGCTTGCGTAGCGCCGGCACGTTCCCGAAGCTGCTGTTCAGGAAGTAGTGGCTGGCGGCGCTCACCATCTGCAGGGGGAAGCGGCGCGCCTGCTCCGGCTTTGCCTCGCGGCTCTCGCTGTCCGGCTCCCAGTGGGGAAGCGGGTCGTGCCCGGCATCCGCGAGCTGTTGGCTGAACAGCTCCACCTTCCCGGACGGAGTGCGGAACCGGCCGGATGCGAACGGGACCATCGGCCGGGGATAGTTGAGGCGGCAGTTGCCGTCTTCGAGCAGCTTCTCCCAGGTGACCCCGGCTACCGGCGAGCCTCCCTCGGCCAGCGCCGCCTGGATGATCTCTTCCGCGCTCTGCTCGAACGCCGCATCCGTATAGCCCATCCGCGCGGCCAGGAGTTGGGAGACTTCCCAGTTGCTCCTGGCTTCGCCCAGCGGCGCCATTGCGGGGCGGTTGAGCGAGAGATAGAGGTGCCCGTACGCCTTGTTCAGATCCCAATGCTCGAACTGGGAAGTCGCCGGGAGCACGATGTCCGCGTATTTGGCGGTGTCCGTGAGGAACAGCTCGTGGACGACGGTGAAGAGGTCGGGCCGCGACAACCCTTCCAGCACCCGCCGAGAATTCGGCGCCACTGCCGCCGGGTTGCTGTTGAAGACGTAGAGCGCGTGAACCGGCGGCTCTGCATCCAGCAGCGCCGCGCCGATCCGGTTCATGTTGATGACGCGGGGCTCCGGGTTGGGGCTCGCGGCGGCCAACTCCTGCGGGCACACGACATTGCCGGGAAACGCCCAATAGCCGCCGGTGCTGTACAAGATGCCGCCGCCGGATTTACCATAGTCGCCCACCAGCGCCGGCAGGGCAGCGAGGGCGCGGATCGTGTTGCCCCCGTTGCTGTGGCGCTGGAGGCCCATCGAGGTCCGGATGAGCGCCGGGCGGGTGGTTCCGTACTCCCGCGCCAGGGTCACGATCTGCTCCACGGGAAGCCCGGTCAGCTCGGACGCCAGCGACGGCGGCATCTCCAGCGCCCGGGAACGGAGCGCCTCCAGGCCCACGGTGTGCTCGCCGGCCCACGCCTCGTCGACCAGTCCCTCCGTGAGCAACACGTGCATCATCGCGAGGGCGAGGGCAGCATCTGACCCGGGTCTTGGGGTAAGATGCACGTCTGCCCGCGTCGCGGTGAGGGAGCGGTGCGGATCGATCAGGTAAACGCGGGCGCCTCGCCGCCGGGCCTCGTCCAGCCAGGGGATGAAGTGAGGATGCGTGCTGGCGGGGTTCGTGCCCCACAAGAGTACCAGCCGGCTATCGACCACGCTTTCCGGGTCGGTGCCGAAGCTGCCGCCCACGGTAACGCGAAGGGCCTCAGTGCCCGCTACGGAGCAGATGGTGCGGTCCAGGCCGGAGGCGCCCATCCGCGTCCAGAGCCGGGCGTTGCACACGGCGTTCTGAACCAGCCCCAGCGTACCGGAATAGCTGTAAGGCAGGATCGACTCCGGCCCATGCTCGGCGATGAGCGACTTCCAGCGGGAAGTGACTTCGTCCAGCGCTTCGTCCCAGGAGATCTGCTCGAACCGGCCTTCGCCCTTCTCGCCGACGCGGCGCAGCGGATGACGCAGGCGCTCCGGATGCAGCACGAAGTCGAGATACCGGTTTACCTTCGTGCAGAGCCAGCCCCGCGTGTAGGGATGGTCGGCATCGCCTTCGATCTTGACCGGCGTGCCGGCGTCATCGAGGGTGACTACCCACCCGCAGGTGTCCGGGCAGTTATGGGGGCAGGCGCCTTTGATCTGCATCACTTCTCTGTTCGCGGTCATTAGGAGAGCAGCTCGTCCCAGCTCTCGACGTCCAGGACCCGCTCCACCAGTCGCTCGAGTTGTTCGGCGTTGCGCCCGTCGAGCCATTGCTCGATCCGGCTGGAGGGTGGTCCGAACCGCTTGCGAGCGACTGCCAGGAGAATCATCCTGGCTTCCTCAGCTTTGCCTTCGGCTTTGCCTTCGGCCCTGCCGCGCTGTCGGCCTTCCTCCAGGATGGCCTGGTAGGTGAGGGACTCTTCCATTGCCCGGACTCCTTGTATGAGCGACGCGGTCACTTCCGGAGGGTACCGCAGCCCCATGAGAATATACGCTGAGGTCCAGAGATTCGCAGCCTCGGCAGGTGCTGCTTCGGCGCTGATCCGCCGCTCCATTTCCCGAATCACGTCCGGCAACGCCGCTGGCGCCACGCTGGAGATGGGCGCCAGCGGGAGCGTCCCGAGTCCTCCGGCGAGGAGCCGATCCACGGGCTCCTGCCAGACCCGAAGGACTTCGTACTCGAACCGGAGGTAGTTTTCTCCGGTGATGTGGTGCTGGAGGAGGGAGCCGGTGAGCTGCGGGTGGTCGGCTTCGGGCCGGAGCAAGATCGCGATGCTCCGCACCGGAATCCCATGCCGATGGGTGAGGAGAACGCTGTACCGGAGGATCCGGTGCGGCAGCGACGGATCGCGGCTCGCCTGGAGCTCGAAGTGTGCGAGCCAGGATGCAGGGCCGGTGACGCGAATTACCTTATCCGCTGCTGACGTGACGGTTGCCAGGTCCGCATCGACGATCGACACGGACGAGTGGCGACCAAGCCCGGCCCAGTCGAGCCAGCCGGCGGGGTCGGCTTCGAGCAGGTATTTCGTGGTAACGTCGTAGGGCTTGGTATCGCGTCGCATCGGGGATGGTCGTTCTCCGGGTGCAACTTCGAGGCGGGGTGGGTGTCATACCTCCGTCGAACACTTCTTGGGTACGCGTGTCGATGCTGACCATTCTTGGCGAACCATCTCGGCTTTATGACGGACTCACCCGGCGTGAGGTGCTGCGCGTCGGCG
>JAJFMS010000362.1 GCA_020696885.1 Armatimonadota bacterium
ACGCGGTAGCCGGAGCACTGCTTCAGGAATCGCTCCGTCTGCTTGGGGTCCACCGGCGGAATACGACCGTCCGCAGCGGTGGGGCAAAGGTGCGGGTAGACGTAGCGGATGTGGTGAGCCCGCAGCGTGGCATCGAGGGCGCGCACCTTCTCATCGCTGCGGAACAGGGCCGGGTTGCGGTCGTTCCGCTGGAACCAGCCGTCGTCGCCCAGCCAGCCGTGCTGAATCCAGATGCCGTTTCGGCCCGGGTCGTGCCGCCCGTCGCGAACGGTAGCTCCCGGAGACCAGACCCCGTACGCCGCCGCTCCCAGCCCGAGAAGCGAGAGCAGCGGTACCACCGTCCGCCAGGGTGGCCGCTTCAGGACTGTGCAAGCTCACGACGGGTCATCGGATGATCGCGCATCACGTTCGCCGATTCCACGGTTGGGGACGACGAGGCCGAAGGATGTCAAACCCAACCGCATATTGTCTGGAAACAATATCAAGGTCGGGAGATAATAGAAGGGTAAGCAAGGTGACCGGAAGCCCGCGATGCCCTGGACGTTGATCAGTACCCCTGAGTACCGTCTCTGGAAGAGCTCGTTGAATGAGAAGCAGTCACGGGCGCTTGCTGACCGCATCCTCACACTGAAGCTCGATGGCCCTCACGCTACCCGGCCATACTTTGACACGCTGCGAGTTGCGCACGATGCCCAGCAGCACGTCAAGCGCCTTCCCTCACGCTACCCGGCCATACTTTGACACGCTGCGAGGCTCCAAGTTCCCGAACCTACGGGAGATCATCGTGACCAAGAAGGAGCAGCGGGTGATTTACATCTTCGACCCGCATCAACAGGCGGTGTTACTCCTCGGCGGCGACAAGAGCCAGGATCACGATGGCTGGTACGACGAGCACATTCCCGAGGCAGAAGCAGTCTACCGCGAATACTTGGAAGCAACCGACCGAACCCCTTACGAAGAGGAATGACCGGGCTCATGCGAACTACTCGCTCTGCACCGATCGCTCTGTCTTCCCTTGAGGACGTTACCAATGGCGCACACCGACTCCCACGCTGAATTGCTGGCTGAGTTTCAGCGGGAATTTCCCGATGCTCCCCTTGATCAGGCGGAGCGCGTGACCGCGATGCGCTTGGAAATGCGGCGCTATGCTCACACCCTGGCGCAACTACGCAAGGCGCGGGAAAAGACCCAGGCCCAGCTTGCCGCCGAGATGGGGATGCTGCAGGGCGATATCTCCAAGCTGGAAAAGCGGACGGATGCCTACCTCTCGACCCTGGAGCGATATGTTTCTTCGCTCGGTGGAGAGCTGCGGCTGATCGCCGTGTTCGACGGCGAGGAGTACGAGCTCAAACTTGCCGACTTGGCGGGCGAAACCGAGGCGGCGCCAGCGCGCTCTGGAGAAGCCGTAGCGGCGTAACCCGCACTGGTACCCGAGTGGGTACCAGTGCAGGTGATGCCGCCTATCCCTCGACCGGATCGCGCGGCGGCCGCTTGTCCACCACGCAGAAGAGGTTCCCCTCCGGGTCGGCGAGCACGGTGAAGTCTTCATCCGGCTCGCAGACGCGCGCGTGGCGGGTGGCGCCGAGCGCGAGGAGGCGCTCCACTTCGGCAGCCGGCTCCTGCGTGTAAAGGTCGAGGTGCAGCCGGTTCTTCCCGATGCGCGGCTCCGGCACCTGTTGGAGAGAGACGTTCACCCCGCTGCCCGCGGGATCGCGCAGCACCACCCAGTCGTCCTCGGGCGCTTCCCGCGGCTCGTACCGCAGCGCTTCCTGCCAGAAGCGGGACATGGTGGGGAAGTCGTTGCAGTCGATGACCACGGAACCGATACGCATGGAGCTCCTCCGGATCCGGATCACGCACCGGTGAGCTGCCGGGTCATGGTGGGGAAGTCCACCAGGTTCCAGCCCTCCACGATCCGGCCGTCCTGCCACCGGGTGAACGCCATCCCTTCGAACCGCACCGGCCGGCCGGTGGGCGGCAGATCGAGCCCGGCTCCGCTGTGCGTGCCGGACGCGGTGAACCGCACCGCCGTGAGATCGCCGTCCCCCAGCACGTCTTCTACCGCCAGGTGCAGGTCCGGGAACGCCCCGCAGAACTTGCGGTGGAACTCTACAAACGGCTCGGGACCCCGGAAGGGGTCCGTGCCGTCCCCCAATCCGTGGGCGATAACGTCCGGCGCCATCATCTCCGTGATGGCGTCGGCGCGGTGCCGGCACCAGACTTCCTCGAACCACTGCCTCGCGAGGGCCTTGTTGTCGTACTCCACGTTGCGTCTCCGGCTTGAAAAGCGTGTTGCCGGACTCATTCGCCGGAAGGCGGTAGGGGCTCCTGCTACCGCGAGCGCCCTGGTTGAAGATGGTTGGCTGCCGAGCGAGGTGTATGGAGTGCGAGGCTTCCAAGCCTCGCAACCTCCCGTAAGACACGCTCAATGGCGGTGTATTCGATTCCGCCGGAGTGGGAAGAAGAGACGTGTCGGGTCTGTGGGTCGTCTCGGAGGTGGGGATGAAGAAA
Source organism: Armatimonadota bacterium (assembly GCA_020696885.1). The sequence goes on from JAJFMS010000362.1 coordinate 2,512, forward strand.
CGTCTGCTCTTCGGACTGGGAGCGATTGCCGGCGCCGCGGCGGCGAGCGCCGCCGTGCTGCACGCGCGGCGGGATTCGGTGGAACTGGCGGATCGGATCCGGCGCCTCCAGGGGACGCGGGCCGAGCACGGAAAGAACATCGTGATCCTGGGCGCGGGGTTCGGGGGCATCAATACCGCGGCGGCCCTGCTGCACCGGCTGCCACCGGAGAGCGGCTGGAGGGTGACCCTGGTAGACCGCCACAACTACTTCCTCTTCACCCCGCTGCTCTACCACGCCGCTACCGGGCTGGTGGACCCGTCCAACGTCCTGTTCCCGGTGCGTCGCCTCTCCCACGCGGAGAACTTCATCTTCCGCGAAGCCACCGTGCAGGACGTGGACCTGAACCGCCGGGTGGTCCACCTGGAAGACGGTCCGCTCTCCTACGATTACCTGGTGCTGGCCCTGGGCAGCGTGACGAACTTCTTCGGGAAGGACGATCAACTGCGGCACGCGCTGACCCTGAAGACCTCTGCAGACGCCATCACCGTACGCAACCGGCTGATCGACGCCTTCGAGCGGGCGGATGCGGCGACGGACCCCGAAGAGCGACGTCGTCAGCTCACCTTCGCGGTGGTAGGCGGCGGCGCAACCGGCGTGGAGTTGGTGGGCGCGATCCAGGGGTTGATCCGGGGTACGCTGGCGCGGCAGTACCCGCGGATCTCTCCCGGGGAGGCCCGGGTGGTGTTGTTCGAGGCCCTGCCGAAGCTACTTCCCGAACTGCCGCGGGAGCTGGCGGGTTATGCCGAGCAGCGGCTCCGCGACCTGGGCGTGGAGATCCGGCTGGAGACCCCCGTAGATCGCGTGGACGACGGCGGCCTCGTCCTCGACGGCGGGGAGTACCTCCCGGCGCACACCGTGGTCTGGGCCGCAGGCGTGAAGGCTTCTCCCGTAGCTGCCCGGCTGAACGTGCCGCGGATCAAGAACGGGCGGATCGACGTGGATCCGTTCCTGCAAGTCGAGGGCGTGCCGGACTGCTACGCCCTGGGAGACATCGCCGCCTTCACGGACGAGGCTAGCGGGAAGCCGCTACCACCCACCGCCGCCGTGGCCGTGCGCCAGGGGAAAGCGCTGGCCGAGATCTTGCTGGCCCGGATCGAAGGCCGTTCCGCCCAGCCGTTCCACTACACTCCGGCCGGAGAGCTGGTGTCACTGGGCCGGAACGAGGCGGTGGCCGCCATTAAAGGGGTGCAGATCACCGGCTTCCCCGCCTGGCTCATCTGGCGGGCGTTTTACCTCAGCCAGTTGATGGGCTTCAAGAACCGCCTGGCGGTGGCGCTGGACTGGAGCTTTGCCTACGCCTACCAGCGAGACACCGTGCGCCTGGAAGTGCCCGCCTCGGATTCCGAGCCTTCCGAGCACCCACTCGCGGACCATCGAGCCCCCGCAGCAGCCACGCGCGATCAGTAGCGTGATGCGTAATTCGTACGCCTTACGAATTACGTCCCCAAAAACCGAAAACCGTTTGCGCTTCGTTGCCGTGATTGCTATGATACCGGCACCCCGCGTCACCGACGCGGGGCATCTTTTTTCGCCACGACGGTCGGTCCTGGCGCTCGGCGGGTAGTCTCATCGCCGGTGCGGCATCGGGCGCACGAGGAGGCAGACGTTGGACACAATACCCAAGGGCCGATATCCGGTAACGGTGGCCGGCGCGGACAAGCTGGAGCAGGAGCTGGCCGGCCATGAGGGCCGGCGGACGGAGCTGGCCGGCAACATCCGGACCGCCAAAGGCTTCGGCGACCTGAGCGAGAACTTCGAGTACCACGAAGCCAAGCGCGAGCAGGGGATGGTCGAAGGCCGCATCATGCAGCTCAAGCTGATCATCCCGCAACTCGAGGTGGTCCGGCCCGAGGATGTCCCGGCGGACCGCGTGGGGTTCGGCTCCATCGTCAGCGTCCGGGAAGACACCGGCGACGAGTGGGACTACTTCATCGTGGGCCCGCTGGAAGCGGACCCGATGGAAGACCGCGTCTCCTACGAGTCCCCGCTCGGCAGCAGCCTGATCGGCCACAAGGTCGGCGACATCGTAGAGGTTGCCGCCCCTGCGGGAACGATCCGCTACGAGATCATCGCCCTCCGCCCGTACGAGCTGTAGCAGCCGACTTCGGATGGTCGCCGTCACGGCGTGATCCCGCTTCTTGAGTGGCGCCCCGCCTGTGGCTATAGCCTTCAGCGGGGCGCCGCTTCGGTTTGCCCGCATCTCCCGCTTGCCCAGTGCAGAAAGTCACCACGCCATGCTTCCCACCAGTGGTTCCCGACGCTCGTTCTTGAAGGCTGCCGCCGGGGTGGCGGGGGCCGCGGCGCTGACGGATGGTCTCCCCGCCACCGAAGCGGGCGCGCGGGAAGCCGGTGCCGCGGAAGGCACCCTGATGGCGTATGTGGGGACCTTCAGCTCGCCGCTGCAGGACGTGCTGCCCACGCAGGTGGACCTGCCGCCCGGCAACGGCCGGGGCATCCACCTGTTCGAGGT